>JABGOW010000242.1:20377-29438 GCA_018645275.1 Verrucomicrobiota bacterium | reverse complement strand
AAACGTCAACCAGTCATTTTTTCAACTCATAACTACACACTTCCGTGAAGAACCATAATTATCCCCTTCTTGCGTCTAACCGTTGACATTCTACGACTAACGCCTTGCTTCGAGCATTGTCCTCAGACATCCGTGTGATAACAGGAAGCGCTCATGCTTATCCAAAGATGAGCGTAAGCAGAAGATGCAAGGGTGTCCAGCGGGTTCCTTGGAGCATTTGCGACAATGGTCAGCACCATGAGTCTCGATTCCGCTTATAAGCGGGACTCGGGCGGGCAAAGTCAGCGAGGGGGCGCCGCTTGGTCGGTAATGCCCCAGAGAACAAGTCGGACATGTACACGGCCTGAGGCTGTGAGCCAAGAAAAGCCGGAGCGGGACATTCGCCCTTACAGGCTACCAGCCCCGCCCGGCACCGCGTATTTGGTCCGGTTCACGCCGGACACAGGTCCCCTGCCCTGGGCTCTCCGTAGACTCTGTGCCTAGATCCCTGTGATCCAGGCAATCTCACCTGTGGAGGACAGCGCTCAGCGAAACAACAACACACGAAAACCGATGTTGTTGTTCCTGTTCGTCGGATTGTTCCTGTTCCGGTTCGCTGACCGACAGTTCCTGGCGTTGTTGTTCCAGGAGCCGCCGCGAAGCACACGGCCAGACCCCGACGATAACGGGCAGACAACCGTTAGAAACTATGGTGACGACACTCAGACATTACAAGACCTTCATTAGCTGGATACTCCCGGACAAACTGAAACCAGCCGAACATCGAGGGCCATACTTGCGGCAACTGAGATCGGTCGCCCTGTAGTGTCCGTCTAAATCCCCTGAGCCGCTTCTCGAATCGCAAGCGGTTGGCTTTCAGCACCCGGACACGATCCGGCCAGTACCGAAACCCGAGGAACGGGACGCCCTCCCGACACGCATGTACACGACACTTTGTTGGATGAGGAAGCAATCGTTCGGCCCGCAACTCACCCTTGACATCGGCCATGGCCTGATGCAGCTTTCGCTTGTCGTTAGAGAAGAGCAACAGGTCATCTGTATAGCGGATATAGCCACCAAGCTTCAACCGCTCCTGAATGTGGTGATCGAGGCGCGACAGGTAGAGATTGGCAAAGAGCTGACTGGTCAACGCACCTATGGGCAGACCGTGCGCCCTTCCCGCCGGCGTCAACAGACTGTCACCATCCTGCCACACCGGCTGCCCGCCTACATCGCTCCAAGAGTCAATAATGGCATCGCACAGGCGCAGTGTCGGGCGGCACTTGATCAGGCGCACAAGCTTATCCTTTAGAATGGCGTGATCAATGGACGGAAAATACCTCCTAACGTCGAGTTTGAGGACGTGGGAGTATTGGCGGACCAGCGATCGGCACCGTGTTCTGGCCGCACCCGTCCCAAGGCCGACACGACACGAGTAGCTGTGGTCAATGAAGGTACGCTCCAGGATGGGTGCTATGATGTTGCACAAGGCGTGGTGCACAACCCGATCAGGATAGGACGGCGCGCAAATCAGCCTCTCTTTGGGATCATGAATCGTGAACGTGGTGTACGGACCCGGTCTCCATGATCCGGCAAGCAACTGCGCATGAAGGTGTGCCAGTTTGGATTCTCGTTTCAGTTCGAAGTCCTCCGCGTAGCGACGATAGCGCTTGCCCTTGCGGGCACGACTGGCAGCCCGTTCCAGGTTGTCCCACGCACAAATCTTCTCGTATAGATTCCCCGTGCGCTTCACGCTTTGGCGCCCTTGCGTGGGCCTGTCCACCCATGCCACATGCGCCCGATCTCGTCAATCTCGCCAATGGCAAAGCGAAGCTGGTCGGCGCTGATAAGGTCTCGATCATGACTCAAACGCAGGAATACACGCAGCTTTTCCAGGTTGATGTTCACGCCTTGATACATCTTGCTGCGATCAGGGCTGTAAACAGCCTCCACGAACTGTTCCAGCAGCGTCAGTGCGATCTGCTCAATCTTCTGTACCAAACCGAACCGCATGTTCTTCGGGAACTTCGCTGTACGGTCCAGAATCCACCCCAGCAGATCATAATAGCGTGTGTAGATTGGAGGGCGTGATTTCATGCAACATAGTCGACCGCCACTTCGCGGCGGGTAAAATGGGAAATGGAAATTAAGCCCTCAGCGAAACAACAACACACGAAAACCGATGACGAAGCCCCTGACCGACGGAGCGCTCCCGACCCGGCTCGCAGACCGACAGTCCCTGGCGTAGACGTACCAGGAGCCGCCGCGAAGCACACGGCCAGACCCCGACGAGGCCCCCCTCGGGTCAGTAGCTCCCCCTGACGGATAGTCGCCATACCAATCCTGACACCATTCCCATACATTGCCGTGCATATCATAGAGTCCCCATGCGTTGGGTTTGAACGAGCCAACTTGCACCGTCTTCTTCCTGTACTCCCCCTTCCTGCCTCGACCGTAAGGATAGTTCCCGTTGAAATTGGCCATAGAGGCATCAAGGTCCTCGCCGTAGTGAAATACAGTCGTGGTACCCGCACGGCACGCATATTCCCATTCTGCCTCTGTCGGCAGCCGGAAATTCCCTTCCACGCCTGTACCGTTCAGCTTTTGCAGAAACCCTTGGCAGTCAGCCCAACTCACCTGCTCGACTGGATTCTTCACGCCTTTGAAGTTGCTGGGGTTCCTGCCCATCACCTGCTCCCACTGCTCCTGTGTTACCTCGTATTTCCCCATCCAGAACCCTTTGGACAGGGTGACACGGTGCTGAGCCTCGTCGCTGCCACGAGATTCCTCAGATGTTGGGCTGCCCATCATGAAGCTACCCGGCTCTATCCAGGCCAGCTCCATATCCACTCCGCCGCCGAGATCGACGACCAGGTTCTGGCCAGGAGCCGGTCCTGCCGGCTTTCCTGATACGATTCCGGTCTGGTCATCCCAGAACAATATTCCGGGGGCATCCGCGGCGTCTGTCACATTCCAGTTGCTACAGATGAGCGTCCATGCCTGCTTTTTCTCTGCATCGCGCATGTACTTGCTATCCGCAATCCAGCGATATTTGGCATACGCGGCATCAAACTTCTTCTTCCTATTCGCCGTCTCCTGAGCCCTGAGCTCTGCCATTTCAGCTGCGCGTTGGCGACGTTCCTGCTCCGCCTTAACCTTCGCGGCATCCAGATCCCTCTGGTACTGCTCCCGCTGCTTGCCTAAAGCAACCAGCTGATCCAGCGTGCCGCCGGCCGCGCCTGGTTGGCTCAGCTTCTTACGCAGCGATTCGATTTGCCTCTCCATCTGGGCAATCGATGCGTTCTTCTGGTCTTCAAGCTGCTTCATCTGAGCCTCGGCTGCCTGTTGCTCTGCCAACAGTTTCTTGTACCGAGCAAGCTTTCCGGCAGTAAGGTCCAGGTTGTCATCAAGTACGTCGATGGGAGTGAAGTAAAACCGGCCCCGCACACTCTGATGGATCCAGGGCTCCTGCGCCTCCTTGGTATCACGGGCCACTGCGGCAGTAACATCCCGGAACATGTCGAGCAATTCCTTGCCGGGCACAGACGACTGACGGAGAAAGTGCTCGGTGAACACGCCGTTACGTCCCTGCCCGTCGGCAGCCGTTTTGCCCGGTGCGGTGGCATAGGCGATCAGCGACCCCCGTGGGGCATCAACCTTGGCCAGCCCGCTGCTGGCCGAACGGGACAGCGCCGGATATGGATTGTCGCGGCAGGCGTCTAGAATCACCATGTTCAGTCGGTTCTTGGATGTATCCATCTCCCCCAAGACGCGGGACACATCAATGCCTCGGCGCCGAAGATCACGCGCATTACGCACGACAGCATCCACAGGAAGCAGGTAGTTGACTCCTTCAACCTGCACAGCATGCCCAGCGTAGTAGAAAAGCCCGACCCCGCCCTGCTGCAACCGCTGCCCGAACTCATCGATCGCCGCTTCCATGGTGGGCTTGTCGGCGTTGGTCAGCAGGCGCACCTTGAATTTCCGCTTCTCAAGAAGGCTGGCTACGTCCGAAGCATCGTTCATGGGGTTAACCAGCGGGTTAGCGGCATACGTGGAGTTTCCTATCACCAATGCGCACCGTGACTCCCCGTATACAATCTTCATGCCACGGGGGTTATCGGCAGCCGGGGCAGCGTCGGTGGAAAGTAGAATGATGGCGGCAAACAGTGCGGCGTAAGGTTTCATGCTCGGCATGTTAGCCTCGACCCGCACCGGGATCAAGAACAACGGTAACGCGAGAATGCGCTTTGCTGACGCTTTGATGCCCCCGCCAGCGCATGGAGAGTCCCAATCATACATTCACGTGTGTTGCGCGTGATCCTACCGGTTGGCGGGACATTCTCTCCGTGGGAGTGCCGCCTATACCTATTCCCGGCACTGAGGTGGCCTGAGAGTCGGCAATGCTCCAAGTCACTGATTGAGTAAGGTGGGCGATTGACTCTTGCGGATGATCTTCATCCTTTCACGTGTGGAATTCTCCATAACCGTGCTTCCTATTCGATCTCCACGTCCGCACCAGACAGTCTCTCCAGCATGCCGCGTGTATTTGTGGCCGTGTCGATAACAGCTGCCATGAAATCACGAATTACCAAGAGCAAAATGGCCACGATAAGTGATCCTAGCAGTTTAGCTACAGCATCGGTAATACTCTTAGACCTCAACTGTCGCAATAAGGCCATCTCTTCCCGCGACTCCGCATAGTGAGCATTGACTGCAGTCCGGGCAGTTGCGATGACACCATCGATCCTCCAATCCGCCAGTGTAATCTTGGTGACGGTATCCCTGCAGGCAAAGAGAAGATCCATAAACTCTCCGATAAGCTGCGTCTTTTCTCCCACGCCGGCCGCACTGCTGGGCTGGCTCTGATTTCGCCCACGGAAGCGCTGTCTTTCGCGTTCGCCATCCTGTAGCTCACCCTCAATCATCTCAATAACGCCCTGGAGCCCCTTGTCAGCCGCCTGCGCCAAGTCTTGCGCCCTCCGTGATGGGCTGTAGGAGGCGGTCTTGTCTCTCAGGAATACGCCAACAGAACGAAGTGTTTCGAGGTCTTTGGATGTAATGGCCCCAGACGTAAAGAGACCCTGATCGGCCACGTGTTCCGTCCAGTCGGTTCGCTTGCTTAGAGAGGAGCCTGAGCGAGTGACCAATGCCTTTCCAGTGGCGGTGATCATTGTCGAGATAGAAGAACTGAACTCAAAAAGCATGTTGTCTTTGAGCGACTGAACCGCGGTGTCGGCATTGGTTATGTATACCATAAATGCCGATAGCTCCTTTGGGGTCAGCATCGCGCTGCGAGCAATAGGAAAGGCTGTGGCCTCAGGTAAACAGGGGACGGATGACTGCTGGTTGCGCTTTGCAATCGGTGCCACAAGTGAATAGGTAATCTCCAACTGCCGCACGATAGTATCAGTATCAATAGCAACTACTTGATCTTCTGTTTTGTGAAGCTTCCCCGACGCCCCAACCGCAGCGCCGAAGCCAATAGTCGCGATTCCGAGTCCATAGACACAGACCAGCCCAGCGCAGATAAGTAGGAGACCAAGATAAAGTTTCGCAAATCGGTATTGTGTTTTCATCATGCTACCTCTTCATTATGTACCTGACGTGATCAAAGGACGGGCGAGAAGAGATGCACACAAGCTGTTTTCCTGAGAGCCTGAAGGACAAGTCATGGCCATCATACTCTATCTCTTTCAATCCAGGTGACCGACTCGACACTTCGTACTTCCCCGTGCGAGCATTGTGAACAAGCACACCCTCCGGCGTCGATAGCCAGTCCGTCAGGACGGGTAACTCGTAGACCGTGGCAAGACCCGATTTTCGACACGTCGCGCACTCACCTGCGCCACCGCAACTGTGGCACTTGCCCTGACCACCACACGCAGAGCACTTACCGGAACCACCGCATCGTGGACAATCAACGAGAACAGTACCTGCCCCCCCGCACTCCCTGCAGTAGGTATCCCGGCCGGCGCCACGACAGGACGCACACTTGCCGCTGCCTCTACAGGACGAGCATCTGGGCCGCCCACTCCCTGAGCACTTACGACATTGAGTGGAGCCTGATTTGCGCTGACGTCCACTGCCCTTACAGAGAAGACACTTTAACGTCGTGCTGGGTTTATTTGAGTTCCGCAGTCCCATCCTATACCCTCTTCCCGAGCAAGACCCACAGGCCACTGAGACAGATTTACTGATTGAACCTCTGCCGCCGCACGACGGGCACTGAAACGTCCCAATGCCGTTACAGGTCTTACATGAACCGGTTTGCGAGCAGGCAGTACAGGTGCAGTGTGAACATTTCTTCTGTCGTTTGCTATCCCCTCGACAAAAGCCGCACGTGCCGGCCTGGCTGTCTTGCTTGCGACATTCTGGGCAAAGACCGCTGCCACCACAGGAATCACATACACCGCCCCTGCAGAGAACGCAGGGCTTCAACAGTCTCAATGTTATGCGTTTGTCGGCGGGTATGGCCCGGTCCCAGAACGCGTCACGATCCTTGGCTGTTGCGAACTCTGCATTTATCCCATCCAGAGCTGTCTGAGCAGACACGAACTGGGCGGCCTTAATCATCTGCTCGTAGCCAGGGAACTTCTCAAACCCTTTGACTTGGGATTCTGAATCATAGAACTCAAACCCCACGACCTCTTCTTCGTCAGCGGGACTCTCGACTGACATCGGTTGGGGATCGGGTACGGCAGGCCTTCGACAACCGCAGGCGGAAGCAAACATGATTGAAACTACTACTGAGGCCGCGAGTGCGGCCGCAGACAGCGCACACTTCTTGCACATTAGGACAGTCCTCCCCTCCCAAAACACATACACAACGCGGCGCAAGCGTTACCCGGATGCCTGGCATCGGCAGAGCACTCGCCGCTCACCTAAGACACTGCTTCAGAATCGTTCAGAGCCACGACACATACCCGATCACACCTCAACTGACGTCGCTCACAGGCACCATACCGCTAGACAGTATGGTCGTCCAGTTGTTGTTTGGAGCATTGCTGATTGTCGCTCGTCTTACCGACCTCCCGAGTCCCGAGTTCAACCATTATCAGTACTCAGTTGTCGGAAATGCTCCGACTAACACGCTGAACTCCCCAAATCAGCGGAGCGGTCTTCCGCGTTGGCTGGATTTGTTCGCTGCCTGTTGTTCCACCACGACCCCTGCCTACCCTCCTACCCGCTTGACCCACAACAGACCTTCACCTATCCTTACCCTCAACTGATGGCATGCGGAAAGTCGGCTTTCGTTGTGCCAAGAAGAATACTTGGTTGCTACAGAAGGGGTGGACGGATGATGCAACGTATTTTCCGGATGGTAGTATGGAAAGCTTGCTGTTTGGTCCTGATATGTACGCTCATGGGTCTCACGGGCTGCAGTGACTCCGATGGTGCAGGTGAACCTGAGATCACATTTGCCAAGTACGCTGCAATTAAGGCAGGAATGACCTATGACCAGGTTCGCGACCTCATGGGCAGGGATGCAGACAGTGGAAACGGAAGTTCGTCGAGTGCAATTTGGTCGTCAACGGGAGTGGTTATCAACTTCGGATCCGCTGCCGAATGGATACAAATAGGGATGGGAGATCAAGTTGGAGCACCTATTAACAGCGTTGTGTTCAAGAGTTGCGCTATCCGCAACGAGGCCGGCGCTTTGGAAACGAGCGCCGAACCGCTTACCATAGCACCTCCCGTCACCATATCGCTCTACGGCATCTGGCATGGCACTGCCGCGTCCGGCACCGTCCCTACAACGCTGGAGTTGATTTCGGCGGGCAAGGATCCGGCATCTCAGTTGCCGCGTCTTACCGGCAGTGTAACATGGCCGGGTGGTGACGTTCGCGCCATTGAGCAGGGCTTGGACTATGGCACCTACATTAACTTTAGGATCCAGGGCAATGATATCTGGACTATGTCACTCAGCGGATCAGCCCTGTCTGGAACGGCACAGAAATCTGGCGGCGGCACGTACAGTCTGAGTTTCGCCAAGTAGGCTGACGAAGTATTGCTGTCGAGGGCGGTAACACCTCCTTGTTGGAGACGCGAGAGCAGGTTTCGAAAGTCTCGAATCTGAATCCACCGGCGAAACTATTGGCAATCGTTTCTTCGCTGCTCATGTTGAGCAAAGTCTACGTTGTGAAGGCTGCACGTGGTCACGGTTTTGGCAAACAGGTTATGAGGTCTGTAGCGTATCTTTGTCGGCAACGCGGCATCAAGACCATCTGCTGACCGTCAACAGGCACAATGCACTCTCGATTGCCTGGTACTCAGTGATGGGATTCACAAGCGCCGCCCCACTGGTCAGTTGGAGCACTGCCGATCGTGGGGCGGTCACTTGTCTCGTCTGATGGTGATATGCATCAGCGCCGGCTCAGATCCTCACCCACAGCCCTGCTCCTGCTTCTCTGCAAGGCAGCATCCAATTCGCTCTTAGAGAATAGTGTGATCCGCGAGGAGGGCTTGTAGTAGGGAATGACTCGTCGCGCCATCAGGTTGGTAAGGGTGCGTTGTGAGATAGCCAAATACTCAGCGGCCTCTTTCCTGCGCATGTACCCATCGTGATGGCCGTTGCTCGGTAGTGCAGCCCGCATCCCCAATCCACCCTTCTCGCTACGCTCGCGCTTCTGAGCCAGACTAACTCTGTCCGCTTTCCCGTGCCTTCTGCTCTTCCGCTAGGAAGTCCGAAATTTCGCGTGCGGTGCGCTTCCCTTCTTCACCCGGCTTCAGCCGCATAGTGGTGGTGACGTTTCCGTCAGGGCTATGAATCGACACTGATTCGGTCCAGTTGGGATCAGCTCGTCTCGCAGCATACTCCTCTTTGGTTTCTCGCGCCCTCCGCTCTGACCCGCGTTCCTCAACGGCCTTGACGAATGCGGCTACCTTGCGTGCGATTTCAGGGTCTACATCTTTGGCTGCTGTTTCTTCCATCATAGCTCGGCCTCTTCGTTCTGTTGGGCGTTCTTAGCAAGGGCTTCCTCCACATGCCGGACGAATGCCTCTATCCTTCTGGTTACTTCAGGGGCTTCATCTCTGGCTCTTCGTTCGTCCGCCTCTTCGGTCCTTCTTTGGATCTCCT
>JABGOW010000242.1:6043-20277 GCA_018645275.1 Verrucomicrobiota bacterium | reverse complement strand
GCTTCATCTCTGGCTCTTCGTTCGTCCGCCTCTTCGGTCCTTCTTTGGATCTCCTGTGCCGTGAGGCCTTCTGTCCACGGTCATCAACACATGGTGGTCGGGGGTAACCCATACGCCGAACGGTTCATCCTTGGGATCTGGGCTGCTTTCGTTCGTCTCTCTGGCTTTGCTTTCCATTAGCTATCCTTGCTCACGGTCCTAGTCATTCTCCTCACCCCAGCCTGGGGCAACCTTGGTCTACCCACGCGTAGCCCGAATTGCAAGCGACATCAGTCACATCCCACGGGTCATCCGTGTCGTCATCATCATCTGAGGCGCTGGCAGCCCTACTCTGCCACAGCGATTCATACAGACGGATCTCACCGTGTAGGCCGTTTACCAGGGATGAAACTACCTCAGTTCGCTCGGATTCGGCCAGTGCCTCAAGTGCGTCCGAAACCTCGACATCCTGTTCGTCCCAGTCTGGCAACTGAGAGTGGAGTTGTCCGACAACGAACTCGGATACCGGCAGGAGCTCCGCCCAGCAGGAATAGTCGAGACTGCTCGTTTCATCCCACGCAGCCTGACAGAAATCGTGGTAGATAGCGGCCAACACCAAGAAACGACACATCACTAGATGGTGCTCGATTTCGGTGTCGTAGTCCGTGAGACCCGCCTTTCCCAGTACCGTCCATGCCGTCTTTGCCCAGCAAATCTCGGGCTGGTCCACCCACACGTTGAATGCCTGTTGGGCGGCAGGTTCTATCTCGTCCCAACTGGGATCATCGTCATAATCCGGAGGCGGAGTTTCCCCGATGGAACTCTCTCCATGGACGGCCGCTTCCTCCACGGATTCCGCGAACATGTCCCCTTGACTCCCCGGGTCGTCGTCCGGTTCCAGAACCGGCGTTGCTGCCAGTCTGACTTCCACCGGATCCGCTCCTATCATCAGGGCGTCCTGTTCCAGGTTCAGCGCCAGCTTCGTCGACAGGTCCAGGTGTGACCGCAGCTCCCCCGTCAACTGTAGTGCTTGCAGCTTCACCGGGTCGTTCTCCTTCAACCACGCCAGCCGATCCCACCACTCGTCCATCTCTATGGGTTTCATCTGCTCCTCCTTCACCCAATATTCTTTTTGGTCTTCTGGCGCCTGATCGTCAAGTGAATCAATTATTTCGTTTGCCTCAACCCGGGTCACTTCGTCAATATCTGGGTATTCTGCCGCTGCGGAGGACCACATTCCATGCAGGTATTTCTTGATTAAATCCCATGACTCGCCCATATCAGACTTCACTCTGGCCGAGAACTGCTTGAACGTCTTGATGCCGCCCTTGGCGTAGAGTGCTGCCATTTCGGCACCGATGATGGCCATCTCAGGGTCAAATCCCATGTTGGCTTCTTCAGGGAGGTCAGGCGGTTTGGGTGGCGATATCTGTTCGTAGCAATTCATGGGCACATCCTCTCAAGAACCATTTGTAGCTTGCACCGCTTGCTTTGCTTTACCAGCCCTCGCCATCTGGACTCCTTCGCATCACTACTCCTGTGTCTGCTTCTTGAGCGTGAGGGCGTAGCGCCTTCTCTTGCATCTCAATCGCCTCACGACTACTCCGTGGTGTTCACATCAGGCTGCACGGCCGCCGACTGTTGCAAACCATCCCATGGCCCCATGCCCTTAGTACCAGAAATCACGGGAAAGGTTTTTGTAATGTCAAGGCCAGCCATGATGAGTGACAACATCACCACAACGGCATACGCAGTGTATATACTGCCCCTTCCTGTGACTTTCATGATGGCAAAAACAACGGGCCATAGGACACATGCGGCGAATCCGAAAATGATTACGGCGGTGATTGCAGATGAGAACAGGATGCCGAAAGGAATACCGGTCAAGCCGGGCCACTTATCGACGAACGCCCTCCCCGAGCCGATCCAGTAGACAAACGCCACACATACTTGGAAGAGAACAAACGTCAGATGCGGGCCTTTCTTGCTGGCTCGACTCTGAGCATCCACTCTTGCTGTCGGCTGCGGCTTCGCCACAAAGCCCATGGCGTGTTCTGTGTGCGCTTCATTAGACCCCGTCTGGACTTCTCCATCAGGGGGCGGGGGCGGTCGACTGCGCCCCGTGCCGGGAGGTGGAGGGGGCTTCTGCCTTTGCGGATATAGGGGCTTCTTTCTCCTTCTTGTGAGGGCAACACCAAGAAAGAAACCGAGGGAAACAAACACAACTGCTGACCCTATGTCCCATGCATCGAGTTTGAAGATGTCCCACAACCCGGATCTCTCGCCACTGTCGAATTGCGCGAGGCCAACTTGCTGTCTCTCTGCAAACATATCGGCGACAGTGTGATTCTCTGACGCCATTGCCATTCTTGCCGAACGGCTGCCAATGGCGGGCCAGATGTCGTCCATCCATAGGAAGCAGAGGATTGTGATGCCAATGAAGAGAAGCTTTGCAGGGATTGAACGGGCCACGCGATAGCTGAGCACGAACCCGGCGCAACCATAACAGAAGGGCTCGACGATTCTGTCAGCCATGCCAAAGAGGAATATCTGTAGTGGAAAGTTATCCATCAGTTCACCCCATAGGTGTTCCGAACACGTTTTGATTTCTTGAAGTAGAACCACCAGATCAAGAAGTAGATGATTTCCCGGAAGACTGCTCCGACGGTAGCGCCTAGTACTCTCGCGACGAGTTGCGAAGGCATATCACCCATGATCATAATCGCAATGAACTCAATCCCGACAAAACCGAACAGTCGAATGAGAAGATACTTCTTCGCTATCTCGCGACCGCCGGGATGCCCTCCCCAGATCATGCACCCGGCAATGAATCCGTAGATGAGTAACGCCACCGACCCGATATTCTCCCACATGACGGCTATTCTGATATTTTGGAATTGGTCGAATGCTGGCTGTGCTTGTCCCCAAGTCACGAACATCTGACCGAGAACGAACAGTGGTCCAAGTATCGCAAGACCAACGCAGAAGAACATGAGCCAGCCGCCGACTCTTTTTGGGCTAGTTGGGATATCGGGAGCGACCATGCCCGACTCTGGAGAAGTGTGGGATACGGGGGGAGGGAGAGAACTCGCGGGGATAGTGACTGGAGTGTCACACGACATGATGGTGTCCAGTGGCGCCCAGTCTGACATGCCCTCCTTCCACGCAAGTGAGGCCGGCATGATCACTCCACTCGAGATCATAGTGCGAATCTGTTCGGGCGAATATGGCCCTTCCTGCTGGTTGTTGTGACAGATATGAATAAGGTCTTCCATGTCTCTCCTCTTAATCGAACGTGTTATTAACGAGTGCTGTATATCCGCGGGATTTCCGTGGCTAACAAGCACGCTTGCCGCATATCTACGGCCAACGGCGCACTGGCGCTCGTCTCACAGGCGCCCGCCGTACCGGCACTCGTCTTACCGGCACTCGCCGTACTGGTCTGCGCACCGTTGGTCTGAGATAGTATGATGCCGATGACGATCGGGATGATTCGTCAATAATCGACTGTATAGCTATGTTCGTCACGACCGAACAGATGAGCATCGCAAGGATCACCCCGACCTGCTTCCATGGCGAGAAAGGAGGTCTGTCTTTGCGTTTGCGGACCACCCAAAAGAATGAAGACGCAACGATGACCAGCGCCCATGCGTCGAGGAATAGCCAGACATCACGATCAAGATGGACTAGGACGACCGGATTGAAGATCCCTGCGCATAGGCCAACAGTGGCAGCAAACAATCTCAGGCCACGCCGCCATGCAAGATAGGCCACGAAACACGCAGACGGGGAGACAACCCATCTGAGTAGGTGGTAGAATCCATCGCTATGTTCATCTGTAAGCGCAGCAATCAGAAACACGATGGATGTTCCTGCTGACAGGAAGATGGCGGCACTCAGGGGATGCAGCGGTTTACGGGTGCGCGGAGGCTTCACCCTCTTGGATTTAGTTTTCCTTGGTCGTACCGTCTTCTTGTGGTCGTCCTTATCCTTTTCTGCGGATGTAGCCATAACCGGCTTGTTCATCGTGGCTTCAGTTATGGCCGTGGGCGCAGTGAGTTTTGTGGTTCTTTTGTCAGCCCGCGCCCGCTCGGCCTCGCGCACCTTGGCCTTGGCCTTCTTGACTCTGGCCGGGAAAGCAGCTTTTGCTCTGGCTATCGCCTTAACCTGCTTCTGCTTGGCTCTCCCCTGCTCTACCGCCCGTACAAAGGCGTCGACACGTTCGGCTATGTCTCGCTGTGCCATGACAACGGCTCTGCGGTGGGCGAGATCCTGGGTGCCGCCTATGCGGGCGAATGCCTTGGCCTCGACCTGCTTCGGAGGCATCAGGGGCTTGGCCTTGGGGGGCTGGGGTGGGACTTGGGATTGCTCTAGGCTGCTGTCACACGCAGGACACTGCAGACAGCCATCCGCACCTCTTACGGCCATATCGTCTGGAAAACATGCTCCACATGCACATTCCAGAAGATCGGGCTCTGCGGCACTGTAAGTAGAGGCACCTTTCACGGTGCTATCAGTTGTTCTTTCCATGACCATCCCCTGGGTTTGCTCCTGCTATGGATGGATCCGGGGCAAAAAAAAGAGCGCGACTCTCCGTGCCTCGCCCAGGTACAGCCAAGCACCCGTCAGAGAACACTGACAAGAGCCGCGCCCACGGTGGGCGCGGTTTATCAGCGTCGCTCTCTGACTTCGTATTGGCGGTTTTGGACGAAGGCGACTGCTGTAAAACAGCTAAAGAATTGTCATGCTACTTCTGCTTACGTGATCATACCCCCATTGGGTTGACTAAATCAGTTTCACTCGGGTTCAAGACTACCTCCAGCCCTTGGATTGTCAAGCTGGCTCTCCCGATTGAGGTTAAGGCAACGGATATAGGCTCTGACACTCGGGATTCAGCACCCGCAGCACATCCACCATGATGGCCGCCACAAGCTCCTGGATGCCATCAGCCTTGGATTCACGGCTGCCGGCCACGTTGAGCACACACTCCTTGGGCGGTATGGCTACGTACTCATCGTGGTCGCCCCCATCGCGCCCCTCCAGCCACTCCACTATGCAGGAAAAGCCGACGATAGCCAGCGATACACGAAGACCGCTAAGTTCCCGATTCCCGGTGCTGGTGTACGAGGACGACCGGGTTTTGCCGATCTGGCGCTTGGGCACTTCACAAAGGCAGAACAGAAAGCCCAAGTACTGGTGGAGTTCAAGGATCAAAGAGCTTCTGATCTCGACAAGCCCTCAACAAGAAAAGACCGTCTGTCCCCAACGAACCAGTGTTGGCACTACCTTGAGACATACAACCAGGCAAAATGGGGGATTGTCACCAATTTCAATGAAATCCGAGTCTATTGTCGCAACAGGGGGAAAGCTCAGGTACAGACGTTCTTCTTCGTCGTTCCTGATGCTCTCCAGCCCCATCAACGTCCCCTGACCGATAAGAATGAACTGCTAAAGTTCATCTCCATTCTGCACTGCAATCAACTCCTTGGACTCAAAGGGCCATCGGCAGCAGAGGCAATGCTGGAGCACCAGGTGCTGGAGGAAAAACAGCTTGAGAGCATGTTCTATGATCGCTACCGGTTGCTTCGGGAACGCCTCTTCTGGACACTGTTGAAGTATAACCCTCAGTACGAAGCTCAGAAGCTGGCATTGCTCAAGCATGTTCAGAAGTGCCTCGACAGGATCATCTTCTGCTGGTTTTGCGAGGACAGTAGGGAACATCTACTTAGTCCCGGTGTTCTGACGCAGTTGTTGGCATCTGAGCTCTCCCACGAGCACTACCAGCCCGAGGAAGAAGACATTTGGTCGCGGATGAAGAAGCTTTTTCACGCGATAGACAAGGGCGGAAACTACAACATCCGAATTGGATACAATGGTGGTCTGTTCAGGGAGGATCAGTCCCTGGAATCGCTGTGTTTCCCAAATCATCTGTTTGAAGGCATCCATGCCATTGGCCAGGAATATGATTTTGGGGACGAGAGCGAACTCGATGTCAATGTGTTAGGCCATATCTTTGAACAGAGTATCGAAGACCTTGAAGAGATGCGCCAACGCTTCATTCAAGAAGAGAAGGGATCGAGTCTTGCCAGTAGCATGCAGCAAGAGTTGGACCTCAACGATGCACGGGGCCAAGACAAGACATCCAAGAAGACTCTGAAGAATAGAACCAAAGCAAAGAGAGAAGGCGTATTCTATACACCAGACCATATCACAAACTACATCGTAGATGCTGCCGTTGGCGCCTACCTTGCCACTCATTTCTCTTCATTGGAGCGTAAGCATGCTCGCGCACAGAAGGGCAAACAGCGCAGGATACTGATCGACTACCGTGACAACGTGTTGGCCAAGATCAGGATACTGGATCCCGCCTGTGGAAGCGGAGCCTTTCTTGTAGCGGCGTTCAATTACTTGTGGGCAGAGCATCAGAGAATCCACAAGCTACTGAAGGACCTGGGTGCCGGTGAACAGCTGCTTGTCGACTCAGATGCGATAGAGCGCACAATTCTGGAAAACAACCTGTTTGGTGTTGATCTGAACAATGAAGCCGTCGAGATTACAAAGCTGTCGCTCTGGCTCAAAACGGCTAGCAGAGACAAGAAACTCAACAGTCTTTCCCATCACATTCGTACGGGCAATAGCATTATTGACCAAGAATCCGTCGATCCAGAAGCTGCTTTTGCATGGGACAAGATGTTCCCGGATACCATACAGTTCACGGACGGCGGCGAACTTTCTGACGGATTTGGGTTTGACTGTGTGATCGGAAATCCGCCGTACGATGTGCTGTCTGAAAAGGAAACAGGGCGGGCGGTTGACCACGAGATTGCCTTCTTCAAGCGACATCCTGTGCTCAGGAACGCGGTTAAGGGAAAAAACAATCTCTACAAGCTGTTCATATGCAGATCCCTGAGTCTTACACGAGATGGTGGATTCTTCTCATTTATCGTCCCTTTACCCCTGGCGGGTGACGCACAAGCCGTTACCGTACGGAAGTATCTGTACGACAACTCTGTTATTCACTCTCTCGATTGCTTTCCACAGAAGGACAACCCGAAGAAGCGAGTCTTCGAACGAGCCAAACAGTCAACCTGCATATTCTGCACGCAGAAAGGGTCGCCTTCTCTCAAGAAACCTTTCCGCTTAAGACGCCACCCAGGTAAGTACTTCGAGGCTACTTGGGAAAATGGTCTTCAGGCGTCTGTGGACGAGATTGCCACATTTGACCCTGTCAACAGAGCCATACCGGTTTGCGGGAGTCAAGAATGGGATATCATCAAGAAGATCGTGAAACTCCCGTACTTCGAGAGGCTGGGATCTGTTGCAGAACAGTTTCAAGGAGAAATCAATGAATCAACGGACGGTAGAAAGGGATGCTTGACCAAGCAGCCGGGTTACACGCCCGTCTTGCGTGGCGCCAATCTTACGCGATACCAGGTCCGCGAGGCATCTCAAGGCGAGGTCTGGTTCGCAGACGACGTGAAGCTGTTAGCAGCGAGAAGGGCGGGTTCCAAGGTGTTTGACTTCAGGAAAGCTCGCATCGGGTTCCAGCGCAGCGCACCTCAAGATAACTACCGGCGCATTATTGCAGCTCCTCTGCCTGAGAATGTCTTCTGTTTCGACACTGTTAGTTATGTAACGGAGGATTCTGCGCAGATTTCATTGTTTGCACTGCTGGCCTTGCTCAACTCAAATCTGTTTGACTGGTGGTTCTCGGCCTCCAGCACAAACTCAAAGGTTAACCAGTACCAATTTAACAACCTGCCGTTCGTGAAGCTGACCCGCGATAACAGAGACATCTCTGACGAAGTCGACCGCGGGATGCTGCCGGAACTGATTGCGGCTGTAGGCGAGAAGGCACATGCGGGTAGAGGAATCCCTCTCTGGACGGTGCAGTTGCTGGCAAAGCTCGCTGAGAAGGCCGTGGCAGAGGAATCGAGAAGAGAGATCGCGCTGAGGAAAGACAGGGCATTTCTTGGTTCGGCAACAGAAGTGACTCAGCGTTATATCAATGCTGTGGTGTATGCGATGTTTCGTTTGGATGAAGAAGATGTTGCCGTCATCGAATCCTGATGTGTCTCGATGCGTACCTGCAGTCGGCTAAAGCAGCTTCAGTCCTTTCGAGGGAGGCGTTCTTGGGTTCCGAACTCAAGGTTGGTAGGACGGAAGTGTGTCATGCCCTTCGTGGGCTCCTTACTGCGGGAGGCCCGATCTATCCCACCTTCTCGTATAACAGTGCTGTGCTCACTCTCGAAACCACACAGGGCAAGGTCGCGCTGTCCGCCTTGGGGCAATGGGGGGATGCTGTCAGGCCTCGGAGAGTCGGGGAGATCAGAAAGGCTGTGGCCCGCCTCTCGAAGCTTCCAGGCAGCGTAGAAACTATCTCTATTCGGCGCGAGGGGACGGCCTTGTTCGTTGGAGGTTATGCCATAGCCTGCACAACGCGGACCTGAATCCCGGTATATCGTCCGGGTCCGTTGCCGATTCACTCGGTCCACTCCCACGCGGCATGCGGGCGGGGTAGGTTTTGCCGTCGCGGCCGGTGGTTCTGGATTCTTGCTGCTCCGACGTTTCGTTTTCCGAAAGGTGCCGATACACGAGGTCGTGATGTACCCCACACAACTCCGCAATCGCGGGCGCCTTCAGCTTCGGGAACTCGGCCAGCGCGACCTCGACGGAACGGCGCTTGTCGGCGTTGCTGCGGCGTAGCCCGTGAACAGCGTTGGCGTGGAGGGCGAACTTGATCGCCTCGGTGCGGCCGCCAGGACGAAGATTGGCGTCAATCTCGCGCCACTCGTTCTGCCGTGCAGCATTTCGTGGTCCTGCGCAAACAGGATGCCTGCGCTGGTCTGATCGGTGTTTATGATGACAAGGGCGTCATCACGGAATGCCACGCCGCCTATTGAACCGGCATTCTTCACATAGGCGACATAGAAGCCGCGCTTGTTCAGGCGCTCTGCGTAGGCTTGGGCCGCTGGGGTAGCATAGAATGCTTCGTCGATTTCGGCTGACTTGTAGGACTCTCTGAGGGTTTCAGGGAGTTTAGGAAGCGCGAGGTTTTTTGCACGTCGGCTTTCGAGGCGTGTTGAGGCCCGACCAACATAATCATGTGAACCGAACCATCCGGACTGCTTAGACTGACTGATGTTTCCTTGCTCATGGTTCTCTCCTTGTAGCGGAAGCTCCTGTGATTACCAAGATTCTTCTGCATGGGAAGTCGCCCCGTCGCCGGTTTGTTTTTGATGGTGAAGGGCTCTGAGTTGGCCGGTTACACGTCTCTCTTTCGATATCTCCTTAGTCCGCGCAGTACACACGCCAAGGCCAATATCTCAGGACCAAGCGCATCAGGTCGCGCCTGCAGAGTCTGCAGCGCCTTGAAGGCATCACCATCCCGCCGATAGAAGAGTCGCCGTGTCTCGATGGCCTCATGCACCGCTTGAATCGGATCAAAGTCCTCCGGCCACTCACGCCGTTTGAACTGTGGACCTGGTTCAGCCACCATGCGAGTCTCCTTCACCTGTCGCCGATACTTGCGTACCGTGTCCAAGCCCTGATGGCAGAAGTAGCGCACCTCGATGTACGTGTCAAAGACCCGGCCGAAGAAAGACGCAACGCCCTGTCGCTCGATCATGCCGCTCGGTTCATAGACATGCTCTACTGTGGCAAATCTTTGCTCCTCGAATATATGGATACGACCACTGCTCACATGCATGCCAGCCAGCAAGGCGAACCCATAGAATCCCCCGCCAATCATCGGGGAAACGGACATAGGCCAGCAGACGGCCCCTCTGAGCAGATACTTCCCGCTCTTTGGGGCATCCGGGCGGCCCCTATCCTCCGGGTCGTAGGGAAAAATGAGATGGCGCTTGTCCCTGTCATTCAGGTCGATCTTGACTTGTTCTGGTCTCGGTATTGCATCGCTCATAGTGGCTCCTTATCGTATGTGTGAGATGAGTATTGAGTATGGCGACGGTCTGTCACTGGCTGACAGGTTTACGCTTTGCCATGGCCGCTGCTCCAGGCCTGCTGCACATGCCAGCAGGGCCTCTACAGCAGGGAGCCGGGCCTCTGGCTGTGCCTCAGCGCGCTGTAGCGCCTTGTGCAGCCCCTGTCCCTGGCGGTAGAACAGTCGCCCCGTGTCAAGCAGTCCGAATAGAGCCTGGCGGGCGAGCCCATCGTCAACCTTCAGTTGGTAGAATCGGGGGGTATAGAGTGATTCCCTCAGTACACTGTCTTCAGCGCTTCGAATATGTTTCGAGCGCAATGCCCTGTCTTGGCATCGGTCAAAGTAGAGGTCCGCCTCGTACCTACGCCAGCACCGATTGAGCCAATTCATTGACCCTATGCGCACGATCCCGTTTGCCCCATCCAAAACGTGGTCGATCGTCGTGAACGGTGTCTCCTCGAAAACGTATAGCCTCTTCGTCTCTATGTTGAATCCTCCCACGAGGAAGAAACCCTCAGATGACAGGACTGATGGACCTTCAATAGCACCAGGCCAGCACACCCCGCCGCACATGTAGTAATAACCGGTGGATGGTGCGTTATTGAGCGGGTCTTCAATGGGATCGGGTGAGTCCTCGAAGACCAGAAGTACAGTTTCATCGTGTCGTCTTGGCTTGGATCCAATCGGTTTCGGGATAGCGTCGGTTTCTTGCTCGCTCATCTGGTTGTCTCCTTCATTCTTTGGTGGCACCATCTGATGCCGGGTGACGTTACAGCGCTCCTCGCTCGATCAGACTTCCGTGAACTATCTCGGATGAATCACCGATCCTGCGCGCCATGCATATCTGGCAGGCCTCATCCAGCGCATGGTCTTCCTGCTCGGTGTCGATCTCTTCGGGGTTCGATTGGTCGACAGAGATGCCTGGCACGGTCCTGATGAAGTCTTTGCACACGCGGCTTATCACCAGCATGGGCAGCTCTGTCATTTCACCTCGGTCGTCCTTGCGTACCCGTAGGCGCTCGCGGAACTGGCGAAACTTCAGGGAGCGATCAGGGTCGGCTGCTTTGAGGTATATCCCGTTCTCGGCAAAGACCTCTGCTGTACTGGGGCCTTGGCCTCCTCCGCGGTAGTTCGGCTTCCTGGAAAAGCAATCATGGCCTGCGAGCCGGTTGATGGCGCGGTCGGAAATGCCAAGTTTCCGCTCGCGCTCGTTAATGCCCTCGGCAATCTCTGAATCGGTTATCCGTAGTCCCTCATTAGGGGTGCCCGTGGATCCGTACCACTCGGCAAAGCGATAGAGGCGACCATCGTTGTCAGCCCACCACCAGCCCCATGAGAACGGGCGGCCGAACCCCCAGTCAAAGGTGCTGTAGAGAGGCGCGTGTGGAGGGACGTCAGAAGGATCAATGACATGGTATCGCTCCTGGAAATCGAACGCCTGGCCGATGAAAACGTCCCAGTCCCCAGCCAGCCATGCTCTGCGCAGCACAGGGTCTTTGATGGCCTTCAAGCGATGGACGTATCGCGGGTCGTTGTCACAGAGGATGCGATTGTCATCCAGAAAGCTCGGGATAAAGATGCGGGATTCCCCGGTGTCATCGATGAACACCTTGTTTGGTTTCGCGGGGTCGACCAGCATGCTCTTGACCTGGTAGTGGCCGGGGCCGCCCGGGTTCCCCGTTACGAACATCCTGCAAGGAACTCCGTGCGGTGACCGTAGAGATCCCTTGAGTTTGTCCACCATCTGCTGGAAGAACGGAAACGTGGTGCCTTCGTCGATAGCTATTTCAGTGTATTGCTGGCCCACATGGTCGCTGACGGTTTCGAGTCGCTGAACAGCGTGCATATAAAAGCGGCCTCCATTCGCAAACTTGACCGTGTTGAACTGCTGGTCGCCCCCGATTCGCTCGGCCGGGAGCCCCTGGGCAATCAGGTCGTCAACACGCCGGCGCAACTCAGCGAAATCCTTGTACTTCCGTCTGACGACCAGTCCATTCCAATGCCTGCCGTAATTCCACGCACCAATGAGCTGGCGCCCAAGGAGACAGTCAGTCTTTCCTCCACCCCGACTACCCCCGAAGAGGGTGATGTCGCAGGGACAGGAGGCAGCGCGGGTCTGTGGGCCAGGTTGAGGTGTCCATTGGGCGATCATTGCTGTCAGGCGTCACCTTTCTTCTGTGCGTCGGCCTCAGCGCATTGCTGTTCCCAGTCGGCGATGGTCATCGGCATAGGGGCAAAGGCATAGGGTGCCGGGTTCCCCTGTGGATCGGTGAGAGCGTGCTTTGCAGGGGCATAGGCTCCTTTACGTTTGTAGAACAGATCGAGCATCCCTTTCTTGTCGTGGAGCTCCACAGAGACGAACTGGGAGTCGTTGCTCCCTTCACCACTGCTGTCAATCCGTACGGTTGCCTTCTTCACCGCATGTGGGTTGGGGGAATCCTCATCAATCGCGAAGGCCTTGTTTCCATCCGGGAGAAGGACCTGATAGTCAGGCACCACGGCACGGATCGTCTCCGATAGGATCTCGTCGGCCTCCTGAACGGTCAGAATCTTGCTGCTGGCAACCTGGGATTGTAGCCATTCAATCCTAGGGCGAACCTTGGTAGCTAGTCGTGAGGCCTCCCGGTGGACAGATTGCGCCTTCCATCGTGATGAATGCGGGTAATGCGAGCGGTATGCGTCAGACTCCGTTGCCCCGCCGAACACGTCTTGTGCGAACCCTTCCCACCTCGCATTCGAGATCGGGCGAGAGGGGGCAAAGTTATCTCTGGTTGGGGTATTGCTGTTTGCCATCTAGATTCCTCCCGTCGCTGCTTGTTTACCGCCCCGCAGCAACTCGTTTGCGCTGCGACAAATCTCGCGGGCACTGTAAAAGGCCCACCTTTCAATAAGGGTGGCGGCCTGTTCGCGGGTCGGTGCGAACACCACTGGAACGCCGTACCGCACCTCCCATGCTCCCAAGCTGTTCAGAATGCTCTTTGGGGCGAGATTGGATCGGTACTGACCCTGGGCTACCTCCTTGCGGGTCCCGACGATCAGGAGACGTGCAAAATGGAGCCCGCGCAGGCGATTCATCTCACGTTCAAAGCGCTCCCGATCAGTCGTGCAGATTCCCGGCAGCTCGGCGATGGTCTTCTTTTCGACGCTGAACATGGTCTCGCCACCGCAGAAGCTGTAGTCGCCAGTCTGCAGCGTACCGCGGACGGATTCCAGGTGCTTGAACTCCAATGGCTGTTGCTCGCGGGTATCAATTTTCAGCGTCGGTCGCATCTCGGACAAACGGCCCAAAGATTTCAGAGCAGGGAGCGTGCGGGTATCTGATGCTGTGGCGGTCATGATTCGGCCCCCGCTAACTCAAGCGCCTGCGTCTCAGCATCGTCACGGGATAGCCCTGCGTCGAACTCCAGGATGGCCGCTCGCTCCTCGCTGTCGCCTTCGTCGCATGTCGCTTCTGACGGATATGACGCCTGTTCACAAACTTTCTCTATATAGTCTTTTTCCTGAGACTTTCTGAAAGAGGTGTCATAACCGTCATGTCCGTCATGATCTTCTGTTTTCCAACCAGTTTTGAGCTCTACGCCTGCCCATCCACGTCCTGCGTATCGGCGGTCAGGCAGGCATTCCTTGCTCTTTAACCGATCTTGGATGCGCTTCGGAGAGACCCGATACCGGTCTGGCGTACCATTCTCCTCTGCATGTTCGCTGTAGGCGCCTCTGATGTCCTTCCACGTGGTCCATGCGTTCGGATTGAACTCAAGACAGTCTTCGATGAACAGTGCCAGCGGGTCTGATTCACTGCGGTAGGCTTGTGTGCTACGCTCAACTACTTCAGGAATTTTTAGCCCTTCACGCTGCCAGCGCACACAGCCAGCTACGGCCCAAGCAAGTACGGCAGGAGCGCCACCATCGGGATGCCGGAGGTAAGGCTTCAAGGTTCTGTCTCGGCGTTCAGGCGGCACGGTATGCTCAAACCCGACCCGGAGTATCCTCCGCCACACAGCGTCATCATCGGCACTTACCCGAGGACAGTGATTCAGCGCCAGCCAAAGCTTGAATTGTGGCCTGAAGTCAAATAGCTCCGCGTACAGGTGTCTTGCGGTGATGGGTTCACCACCGGTCAGGTTCTTAGCCAATGCTTCGGCTATCTCGCGGCCCTGCTCCATTTCAGAGCCGGCGGCAAGCCGGGCACCAGCAAGTCCCGCCAGCTCAGGGCTGGGGGAACTGCCGCCCTTGGGGTTCTGTTTCGCCAGTAGATCGGCCTGGATCGTCCGGGCGTAGTCGCCGAGAACAGATCGCACAGACTCCAGAAACG
>JABGOW010000242.1:0-6033 GCA_018645275.1 Verrucomicrobiota bacterium | reverse complement strand
GTGCTCTTTCCGCCGGCTGTTGGGCCGTAGACGAGGAACAGCTTCTCTTCGGTTGTATCTCCTGTGAGGGTGTAGCCTGCCGCTATCTGCAGAAAACGGATCAGCTCCGCGTCTCCGCCTGCGGCATCCTGTAGGAATCGATCCCATCGGGTATCCTCCCGCGCTGGATCATATGCCACAGGTGACAGTTTCGTGATCATGTCAGATCGATCATGCTTGCGGAGGGAGCCAGTCCGTAGCTCAATGGTCCCATTGGCGACATTGAGTAGATATGGATCCGTGTCCCACACCTCGCCGGACACAGCAACTCCGGGCTGGGACTTTGCGACCTCAAGCATCGATCCGAGTTTGTCCCGGGACTCTGATTTGACTGCCCAGGAGAAGAGCGCCTCGCCCATGTCCTTGGTCTCTCCGCTTCTCGCAGGGGCGTTGATTGCTTCTCTTCTTATCTTCCGGGCGGTATCGGCTGCAAGACGCTGCACCTCAAGCGATGAATCGACGGCCCATCTTTGGCCATCCCATACCCGCCATGTCCTACGGGCTGTATCCCATCGCAGCGAATCGCGGTGCCATGCGCAGAGCCGCTCCGCATTCCCGAGATCGGTCATTGCGAATGGTGCGCCGACTTTCGCGGCGTCAATGGGGGTACCTCGCTTCTTGTTGCTGTCGATTGTCTCTTCGGGCGCCCACACCCGTGCATCCTTAACCAGTGAGCGTAGCTCCGCTTTAGTCCCCCCCGCTGCGATCCAATCAGCGGCATCCTTAACCGCGTTTCCGTCACGGTCGGGCAACTCAATGACGCGCACAGACTTTGCTGTGCCGTTGAGTGCTGAGGCAACCAACTCGCCGTGATTGCGTCCAGGCTCATCCTTATCGGCGACGAGCACCACGTTCGCGCCTGAGAGGGTTTCTGTATAGGTGTCGGTCCATTTCCCCGCACCGCCGTCGTGCGATGTGGCACACACGCCCAGAGACACCAGCGCGTCACTATCCTTCTCCCCCTCGACCAGGAATACAACACGCCCCTCCTCGATGGCTGAGCAAACATCTGGTAGGTGATAGAGAACACGGCGAGTGCCGTTCAATTTGTAAGACCACTGGCCGCCGTCATCTTGAATGCGGAAGTTGAAGTCCTTCTTGCGCCCATTCTTGCCTGGTTCAATACGCTGTTTCTCGTACAGAAGGCGATCGTTTTCGTCTGTGTACCGGTACTGTGCGACCACTCGCCTTGACTGCCCGCTGTGCTGCGGCTTGTCGCGCTTCTGAAAGAAATCAGATTTCTGTAAACCCATTGCGGAAACGATCTGGGAGAACTGGCAGCCCGCATGGCAGTTCAAGAGTACCCGCCCGTCTTGCCCTTCACTGATACTCAGGCTTGGGCTGCTGTCGTCGTGTGCAGGGCAACATGCCTCCCACCCCCCTGATACCTTTCGGACATTCTTCAGTCGCTGTGTGATCTCGTCGATGGTCATAGCGGCAACCTTTCGGAGCTCTGCGGGATTGGCCTTTGTTTCTCCGCGATGGCCACGCAGCGGTCACAGAACAGGGCTCCTCGTTTGCTCAGACGGTCATGTGAATAGCCCGTGAAAGATTCACCAACAAAACGACCGCACTTCGCACATCGATTCAGGCGTGCCTTCATGTCGCCTCCTCGTTGCTTGTTGCTGCGTCGACACCCAGCGCCTTCAAGATCTCTGAGCGGCGATAGCGAACCATATCCGAACGACGTGTAAACTCTGAGCCGTGGCGAGACCGAGACGTGTACTCGCGGCCTTCTTTCAGAACGACGGGCGTAACAGCACCGCTCTCAATCCATCCGTCAAGAAGGTGGCGGGCTGTCTGCCGGCTGACGTTGGTGACGACAGCTACATCCGCCAAGCGAAGCAGTTCTGGGGCTACAAAACGACCGCTGCCGTCCAAGACACAGAGGGCATGCGCTGCTTGGTCAGGGGCAATGGAAGGGTCGGCTCCTACTGCCGCCTCTACGATTGTTCTTGTTACCATCTTCATGCCGACCTCCTCGCTGAGTCGAACAACTCAAAGCGTGGCATACCAAGGACCTCAGCAATCCGCGTCTTGGCTTCTTCATCTCCACATGGTCTGCCGGTCTCCAGTTTCGTGATGACCCATTCAGGGCATGGAACTAAGGATGCTAGATCGCGTTGCGAGTATCCCTTTGCCCGCCGCGCCCCACGCATCCTGGTGTTACCTTCCGCCACTCGGCTCTGGATAAGTGCTGCTGCCATGTCGCCTCCCGTCTTCAACTACTTCGTCAACCTGCTGCGAGAAAAACATCTCGCGGTGAACGAGGTCATGTGTAGCACATGGCTCTAACGGTGCTGGTTTGCCCTGCTAACCGGAGCAAAAAAGAGGCCAGACTCCCTAGGGAATCTGGCCGACAGGCTTTATTGGCGAAGCATTTTGCCCCGCTTGTGTTGCTGTTCAGTGCCTATTTTCTTGCCTTGGCGTACCTCTTTATCGTGTCGATTGACGGAGGTGAAACACGACATGCTGCGGACACCTTCAGAGAGCCCCGTTCTATCCGTTTGGATACTTCGACTGCGGCGCTATGGTTCGTGTCATACCCCTTCTTACGACATATGCGGAACTCCTTTGCAATGAGATCCCTATCTGCCCTACTCTTGATCTTTACGCTCTTCTTACCTGCACGTCGCCGCGTATCGCTGAGAGATCGACTTACGCTGCGTGGTGGACCAGATGCAGGCGAGTGACCTGGTGGTGGGGCTTTCTCTATCTCGGCCTTTGCGTCTCTAATGTCCTTGATCACTGACACGTTGGCTAGACCTCCCTCCTCTTGACCCAGAATGATCCGCTCGTGCTCCCATCGTTCAGCAAGATTCTGGCGATGAAAATCAGGCTGATCTTCAATGCTCTCAAGAAACGAATCACTGAGGATTCGCCATCGAGTCAGGGGTCCAACAATGCCATGCTCTTCGTAAACCTGCTTTGCCTTGCACTCGCCTCGCTGTTCAGGCGTCAGTGCAGTTTCGACGGCATGGCGGATGATGTTGAACTTCTCTGCACAGAGCGCGGCGAGGTCGTTAGGATAAATCGCCATGCTGCTCTTGTTCTCTCTCATCTTGTCAGCGTAACTCTTCGCGGTCGCCGCCCCTTTCTTGGTGAGCCTCATCGCTGAAGCCAATACCTGCAGCACCTCTGGCAGACTCTTCCTGTTTTCGCCGAACCTCACCTCGTCATAACTTGTGTCGAGCCCTTGAATCAGTAGATTGGGTGCGCAGGCGGCACAAATGCTGCGCTTCGTTTCTGCATTGCGGACTCGCTGGATGAAGCGTGCCCAATCTCTCTCCTTATCTGTACGGGGGGCCCAGTCATGGGGGCAGTCACCCTCTGTCCACGCCGCAACCTGACTCCAGCGATCAGTGATCTGGGGATGGAGTCGAGCCAAGTCTTTCTCTGTCTGGCTCGCGGCAGGTTTCTTCTTTCTCTTCTTTGCGTTGGCCATAGTCACCTCCCTATCAGGTGCGCGACGAGCAGGGAATAGGGCCCTGCCCGCCACGGCTTCCCCGGGCGATCAACACGGGGTCTTGTTCGTCACATTAACTCTCGCCCGTATGGCTGTCACGTTTTTCGAGGTTACGCATATCGCCGGTACAGTGCATCCCGCAGGATTTCGGCCGGCTCCAAACCTTCGGCGGCCGCCTCTTCCTGTAGGTGCCCAAGCATTTCGCTGCTCAGTCCTACGGGGATTTCGTGCTCGTAGTCGTGATGAGTCGTGTCATTGCGGGGCCCGGCTGTCTCTGCTACGATTGTCTCCATGGCAGTATTGCCTCCTAGTTAGGTTTGCTGTCAGGCCTCGGGGGTGTTGCTGCATCCTCGGGGCCACTTACTGATGCTTTGCCCATTGTCAACCATGACTCAGGGCGTTTGAGTCCGAACTACGCTTCCTCCTTTCTCGTGGCAGTCGGTGATCTAGAGTGTGCTGTGTCGTCATTTTCCGGCTCAGCAGGGCGATTGGTGGCAACGAGTGCCGCGACCTCTTGCGCGTCGTACAGAGTGTTACTGCGATTGATGCGGATTGGATTCAGGAGACCATCCTTGACCCGCCTGTAGACCGTCATGCGGCTCTTGTTGAGCGCGGCACATGTCTGGGCAAGGGTTAGGTGGCGCTGCGCCAGCATGGCGATCGCGTTGTTGCGCTGCATAGGCGTGATGGTCTTGTCGGCGTCACACAGTAGGCGAATCGCATCGAGTGTCACTTTGAGGGCCATTAGGACACCCCTCTCTCGACGACTGGGGGTAGCCCATGGATTCCCCCTACAGTTGTAGTGCGGCCTTGATTCCTGCGCGGGCTGCATCTAGGCTTCTCCACGGTATTCGTTTCCTTTCATCGGGGTGCGTCTATCAACCTGGGGGCAGGGCGTTCCAGCGCCCTGTCCCCGTTCTTTTCAAATCGTCCTAAGTCATTCCTTCACTCCGGTCGGCGCCAAGGCTTTCTTTCCGTAGCTCATGGTTGGTATCGACATGACAGCCTTCCGCTTTGTCTCCTCTCCCGCGTGGCTATAGTGCCGCGTCATGCTTGGACTGCCGTGGCCAACCAATTCCATCATGGCTACCTCGGGAACATTGCGAGCCGCACAAAGACTGACGAAGCTGTGGCGCAGACTGTGAAAGCCAACAATCGTTTTGCCGCGGGCGCCAGTGTACACGAGCTTCACTTTTCCAGATGCTTGCCGCACGGGCATGCCATTGTCATCCCTCACGATCTGCCAGCCCGTCCCCTTCTTGTGGGTGTCGATTCCACACTCAATCAGATGAGCTTGGACCGTAGTCGACGTGGTTGATCGGTCCCTCTGGTAGGTCGCCGCATCTTCAGGGAAGACATACTCGGATTCCCTTGGGGCGGCCTTGTGTAAGATGGTGAGAACCTGGTCTATCTCCGGGTGCATCGGAATCCGGACGGTAGCCTTCTCTTTGTCACGGGCATTCCGTCTCTTGAGCGGGAGCCGTTCGATTACTTGCCGCTTGAGGTCTACCTCTGACCATCGAAGCGTAACCACGTCTCCCATCCGTAACCCAGTGTAGAGACCTATCAGGAGCCAGGGTAGTAGATTGCCCTTCCCTTGGGCATTGCTCAACACAATCTCAATTTCCTCCTGCGTGAGATCCCTTTTGCTATCCGCGTCGGTCTTCTTGGTGCTGATCCTGTCGAAGACATTCTCTGTCGCAGATCCGGCCTTCTCAAATGCTCGGAACATGGCTTTGAGTTGATTGATGTGAGTCCGGAAGGTGCTCAGAGAAACGTGAATGCCGCTGTTACTGCCCGAGATGTCCTTGTGGCTCTTGAGGTAGGTTGCGTACCCCTTGGCCATGTGACGAGTCACCTCGTGGACGTATTTGACACTCGGGTGTTCTTCGCCTAGCCACGCAGTGAAGGACCTGCACCGGCCCTCGTACATTCCGAGCGTCCGCTCGTCGGCCGTCTTCTCTGCTTCGGGGTCATCTCTCCACGCTACCCATGCGTCAGTAATGAGAATGCGCGTGGTCATGTCACCAAGTATCCGTTTGGCCACCTCTCGGCGTTTTGTGTTCTGCTTCTCATGGGGGAGTTCGTGGATCCTCTCGAGTATCCGCGTGGTCAGCCCTTCAATGGAAGCCGGATTCTTGACCTCCTGGACGCGGTGGTTGAGGAGCGCCCGCGCCTTGCCCTCGTTCTTCTGTGTTGCCTGGAGGCCCGTACTCTCGTAGTAGGCCTTGCCCTTAACTTGGAATCGCATCCACCAGAAAGGACTGTTCGGCCGTTGATACAGATTTGCCATCTTGCCCTCCTCTCGTCGTCGCTTTACTCCGATTAACTGCAAGAGCAAGCTATCAACACGGCAAGCAATCCGCAACCCTAAAATGGTGACACTGACGGGGACATTATGAGGTGACGGACGTAGTCCACCCTATGGTGTGACGAGGTGGGCCGTGTAAATCGCTTGTTATAAGACGCTTACACTGGAGCCAACGGTCAGGATCGAACTGACGACCTGCTCATTACGAGTGAGCTGC
>JABGOW010000399.1 GCA_018645275.1 Verrucomicrobiota bacterium | reverse complement strand
GGCCAAATCGCCATAGTGCAGGTGCAGCTTAGTCCCCATCACGTGTGGATCCTGGTAGAGGTGATCAATCCGACTCGTGTTAAACGTCGATGAACGACGTATGATACCGTGGACCTCATACCCCTTCTTGAGTAGAAAATCCGCCAAGTAGGATCCATCCTGTCCCGTTATCCCTGTTATCAGTGCGCGCTTCATACCAATCTCCTATCCGGCTTCGAGGTTCTGTCAAGAATTCTTGACTTCTTGCACCCATAACGACCAGATCATCAGGGAGTTGCGACGATATGGTCGTTCTCCCAGCTTTCTCCACACTTAATCGCACACTTGAGCCCATTCTTAAACGCCACCCTTACTTGGTTACGCTTAAACGACTCGCCCCGACGTTCGTCGGGATGCAAGCACTTCGTCGAAACGCCAATTGACCCGATTAAGCAGGTGGTTTAAGCGTAACCAAGTAAGTGTGAGCCTAAGTGTGCGACAAAGTGTAGGAGTAAGTGTCTCAGCTAGTCTTCGATGGGCATCTTTGCTCCGCTTTCATACTTTTCATAGAACTTTTGACAGAACCGGCTTCGACCCGTTATGCATCTGCTTCCGATCATGAACTGCCCATATGTCTTGTCTGAAACAACACTAGAGCACTCTCACACATCCGTCATTGCGCATTCCCGCATAATAGTATTGTATATATGCGCACTCTCAGAACGGATTGACCATGAAAACCAAGAAAATCGCCGTTCTCGGCGACATCAACTTCGAACATGCAAATGCCCTCCTGAGCGGGATCAAGCAGTATGCGGACGAAAACGCCAATTGGGAGGTCGTCCCACTGCACTTTTCCCAAGAGAAGGCACTTGGAAGATTGGTTGCCGAGGGCCGCATAGACGGCTTGATTGGTGCGATACTAAGCGACCGACTGGCAGCAGCCCTGAGGAGTCACAACGACCTCCCCATCGTGAACACCTCAAGTCTCTCCGTCTTGCACACGGTCCCGTCTGTCATTCCCGATGACCATGCCATTGGGGCCCTGGCCGCAGAGCACTTCGTCAGAAGGAGATACGATTCGCTCTTCTTTGCCGGGGTTCGCAGTTACGCATGCAGCAACGCTCGCCTCAGCGGATTCACCGCAGTGGCGGAACAGAATGGCATCCAGGTTTCAGCGCTTCCTTACGCCGACCTTACCACTTCCCTCGCAGAATGGTGCAACACGCTTGCGGAGGCCAAGAAACCACTTGGACTCCTCTGTGTCGATGACTATACCGCAAGGAGAACGATCGCGGCATGTCGCCAGTCGGGCACAGCCATCCCCGACGACGTTTCCATCATCGGCGTTGGAAACTCCCAACTTGATTCCTTCTTTGCCGGAATCGGAATTACATCGGTCAATGTGCCGCATGCGGCGATCGGCTACGGGGCCGCAGCGCAGTTGGAGCGCCAGCTACAGGGCAACGCAGAGCCCCTGGGCTGCACAAGAATCGCGCCACTCGGACTCACACTGAGAGAGACCACCGGCACAGGGGCGCTCGGAACCCTCGTCGGCCGAGCCATCAACTACATCGAAGGTCATCTTGACAGCCCTCTGACCGTACAAGATCTCGCGGACCACACCCACGCATCGCGACGACTGATTGAACTGCGTTTCCGCGAAGCGCTCGGGCGCAGCCCACATGCAGAGATCACGCACCTGAGACTAGCCAAGGCCCGTCAACTCCTACGTGACCCGCACATCCCAATCACAAGCATCGCCGCGCAATGCGGCTACCCCGAGATGTCGCATTTCTACGCCCGCTTCAAACAGCACCACGACGGGATGCCACCCGGAGCCTGGAGAAAAGCGCACGCCTGAACCCATGCGGCTTGCGCCAGATCTGAATCTCACCACAAAGCGCCTGCGTGCCTCACTTGTCCAGCAGACGGTTAACGGCAGCCTTGCGCTCCTTGATTGCGTGGGACTCCTTTTCGCCATCCAGAACGGCATCGAGCACAGCGTTCGCGAGAATCATAAAGAGAGCCGCCAGCGCCAGCGAGGAAACAAACGTAATCAGCGTGGCCACGTATCCTGAACGGAAGATCGCCTGCTGAATCGGGATCACAACCAGCATAGCCGATACAACAGGGACGCCGTACAACACAACCTGGCGCAACCAAGCGGTCTCAACATACGGAAGCAGATAGGTCTGAGCACCGACCCAAACGCACGCCAGAAAGCCAAGCCCTAGCACCAACGCCAGCAACCGGCGAATGTTCCCAAGATTGGGGATGCGGGTAGCGGTCCCGACCAAATACATGGCAAGCATTAGAACCGCCAGGACCAACCCAAGAAGCAGCCAGTACTCCCAAACCGTCTCAGGGCCGCCAAGCAGCAGACGAACGATTTCAGACAAGTCACGCAACCACATTTCCATTTTGGCCTCCTCTTATCAGGTTACTCAGCGCGTTGCAGTCCATGACAGAATCTCACCACTACCAGTGAAGTACACGATGCCTGTCATGCGTGAGGCACTGTGAATGGTACCACTCCAGAGGGCCTCTGGCGGGAGATCAGGCCATGTCATCCACGTCTCAAAACTGATGCTCCTTCCCTGAACCGTCCCTGACGAAATGTAATCTCCCAACGGGTATATACTCCCTTGGATACGCGAACCGAAATGCCTGAGTGCCAGCCATTGAACACCCCTCAGGCCGGTGATAGACCAGAACCCAGTGAGGTTTCCGCCGGACGTCGGGGCTGGGACTGCACTGGTGGCCAGGACCGGCTTGGCTGTGGCTGGCCCCCAGACGGGGCTAACCCGCATGTAACGCACCGTGTCGCCATCCAACCGAGAAAGCCTGTGGAACCACTGGGCACGATTGTCGGCCGTGACCCTCACCCATGTTGGATCGGTAATACCGTCACCGTTGTAGTCCGTGGGCGCAAATGTGGCGTCTTTGAAGAAACGTCGCCAGGCCGCAAGGGATGGGTCCGAGTTCGGTGGCATTGTACGTCTCAAGCCCGTTCCCGCCTTGCTGGACTCACGCCATGTCAGCCGGTTGTCCGCCAAGCGCACTGCCAGATCGGTCTTGCCATCACCGTCATAATCCCCTGGAGCAGGCTTGGCTTCGGATTCTCGGACAAACGAGACCTCCTTCCACCCTGCACTGCTACGCGCAATGTACCAGCTCCCTATCGAACCCGCCCGAAACCAAGCGGAATCACAACGGCCATCGCCGTCGTAGTCGCCCACGGCCGGAACGCAGAAGCGATCTCCGTAGCGCGTGATCGCAGTGCCACCGACGGTAGGACGGACTGCACCGGAAAGCCAATTCTCGATGACACTTGAGCGCCAGTAGCTCTGTAGCCCATTCTGCCGCTGGACGCCCGGGTCATCGATACCGTCGCCGTCGAAATCGCCAATGAACGGAATACAACCGCGTCCTGTTCCGAAGTAGAAAGTCTGAGGTGTCCCGCCAACCGAAGAGAGGATGACATTCCACTCGCACTCGTCGTCCCCTTCTTTGAACCAGATTCTGTCAGCAAGTCCGTCGCCGTCGAGATCTCCAGCAAGCGCCGTAGCCCCCTCGACAACCTCCGTCGTCAGCGGCGAATCTGCGGTGGAACTGCGCAACCAGCGGATACTGCCTCCCCGCAGGTGTAGGGCCTTGTCACCCATGCCGTCATAGTCATAGTCGGCAGGGCTGGAGGACGTCAGTGCATATACCCGTGAGACCACCGCACTAGCCCCCAGCGTATCGTAGGCCGTTGCACTGAACGTCACATTCGTCGTTAGAGCACCGTTCAGCAGTCGCTGCCAAGCTGGATGCCTTGTACTGATATCGATCGACCACGTGGCGGACATCGACGTGCCCGACACCCCCAAAGCCACAATCCCGTGCGACGCATGAAAGCGGCCTTCCCGGTGGTAAGTCTTCAGATCCCAAATATGGAATGGCATGTCGAGGCTCAACCAAGTGTTCGAGCCTTGCACTGCAATATCGACGACGAGACGACTCAGGGCTGCCGTGGAAGAGACCTCATATGTACACCCGTCTGCGCTCATCAACTCAGTGCCAGAAACGGGAGTCACGCTGTCGATCGACGGGGCACCAATCGCAACAGCGAACACGGGCACCACCAACAGCACGGGTAGCAATCTGCTGACCAACCTTGATCCCACTCTCATCGCGAACACCCCACGCAACCGCATCTTTCCTAAGCGACCATAGCCGTTGCTGCGGACAACAACAACCGCGCGCTGCAATCCTAGTATCACTATAGACCCTCACCTCCGACCTGTCAA
>JABGOW010000330.1 GCA_018645275.1 Verrucomicrobiota bacterium | reverse complement strand
GTCGCCATCCTTGAGGCGCACAAGCCCGGAGTAGGAAGACGGTCCGGCGTGGATCAGCTTCTTGACTGGCCAGGTCTGGGCTTCGTCGAAGCTGATGCGGACGGTCATCTTCGTCCGTTCCTGCGCGCCGTAGCTCGCCCCGGTGTTGTCCGGGTTTGCGAAGAGGATTCGGCTCCCATCTTCCTGGTCCGCATGGCTGTAGCGTACGAAGCTGGCCTGACAGGGACACTCGTTGAGTGCTCGGTCCCAGGTGACTGGGCCCCATGACTCGCCGGCGTCGGCGCTGATGGCGACTGCACGGCAGCATTGGCCGGTGCCTTGTCGCATGTTCAGCATCAAGCGACCGTCGGCCAGCTCGACCACCTGCGACTCGTTGGTGTCCGTCGATACGGGTTGCCCAAGATGCCAGTTCTGGCCCTGGTCGTCACTGTAGACGACGCGCGAGCGGAAGCCCGCTTCCCCCTTCGCATCGATGGCATCCGGGCTGGTATAGCCGGGGATGACCAACCGTCCCGACCGCATCTGGATGCCGCATCCTGGCCCTGAGACGAACCGGTCGTCATAGCCTGCGATACGGTCGCCGATGTCCTCGGGAGCCGACCAAGTCTGACCGTCGTCGTGGCTACGAAGTAGGAGATGGTAGCGGTGCTCCCCGCGCGTGCCGCGGTTGGTGTTGCAGCAGAAGAGGAGGACTGTCCCCGAGGTGTGGTCCACGACCGGGCAGGGGTTCATGATGGCATCGCTGCCCTCGCCGTGCACCAACGTCTGTAGTGGCAACCACGTTGCCCCACTATCCAGACTGCGCCGGAGCACCATATCTGTCGGGCTGGCGTCGCGGATGCTCTCGCGGCGCGCTTCGCAGAACACCAGCACAGCCCCGGACGGCGCGACCACCATCGCCGGGATGCGGTAGGTGTGCATGCCATCCTGACCTGCGACAAATACATCGGTTGCGGTGAGTGTCATGGCGGATGGACTCCTGTCAGGACGAGCAGAGGTGGGCACCGGAGGAATGGGGCAGTCGCGCATAGTGCCCAATGTGCAGGTCCGATCTCAGCTGTCCAATCCGGCGCGCGCCCTTCTGCACTCGCGCTGGAGGGGCGGCGGGCCTCCGCCGCGTGACGGTTCGCCCACAGGCAGTACGTGTTCGCCAAGGCCAGACGCTCTTGTCCCGCCACGCGTCCCCCGCCGAGGCCGGGCGGCTTTCCAGGGGTGGGGTATGCACGGTCTGGGTGTGCCTTGGAACGCCGATTCCTACGTAGCCGGAGCGTCCCCGCTCCGGTTCCTCCGGTGTTCTCCTGCCGCAGCCATACGTACGCCACCGCGTAGCCGCCCACGATCATTACTCAACGACCTGCTCTTCGAGTAATCGTGACCGTTCTTCGAAGTCGGGATGGATATCCACAGAGGAACTTGCCGGCCTCGAGTCGGAGCAGTTCGACCGCGCCCAAGCGTTCCTCCGGCGTGCGACTGCGCCAATGGGTCCTGTCCCGCTTGGCTTGCTCTGCATGTCTGGTGACCGCCAGCTTCATGCCGCTAGGATACGCTCGCGCCCCCCTGCCGTCAAACTGGCGCCGCTCAAGGTCCAGGCACGACTGTTGAGGCCCCCACCGGAGAGATGGCAGATACACGCCCGGGGCTCCCTAAACACAATCTAAAATACGCAGGTTCGACCCAGATCCAGCGAGAAACGCGAGATGTACAAGGATCAGGGAATTAGCTTCCCAAAGAACGGATACTGTAGGCGGTACTTCTCATACTGCTGCATTTTCCGTTTGCTTGTCTTTCTAGAGCCATCTCCATCGATTAGGTACCCGAGTCTTTTCATACTCGTTTCCCCTGTCAGAACGGCTGGAGGCATGACGGGTTCAAGGTGCAGGCGTTCCTTTGTCGTCAGTACAGGTATGTCAATCGGCGCCGGTTCTTCTCCAGCATGAAATGAGAACCCGCCTCTAACTTCGAAATGCTCTCTCAATTTCGTCTCCTCAGCCGCATCTGTGCAGAAAATCCCTGTGACACTCATCATGACCGTTCCGTCTGAATACTTAACAGCGTGAAGCGGCACGAAGGTCTTGGGAGGACTGCAAGACGAGGCAATTATCCCAAGAACAACGTGAGCGAGTAGCGTCGGGTATTTTGGTTGCATGAACATATCGGAGACGAAAATGCCTGCATCATGGGCGACATTACCGATAGTGGCCATCTCCCTGAAATCGTCTATGCATTTTGCGAGCTTGGACTCCCTGTTCTGCGGGATTCTCTTCTGGTTCTGGCGCAGGTGCAGCTTTCGGTAGATCGGGCTCTCTGCCATCAAAGTAACCCGCAAAACACTTAGAGGAGTCGCCCGTCTAGCTATTCCTGATACTTGTTTCAGCTCGACTTCCGAGCAGTCTGTGAAGTCAGCCCATGTTATTGTAGGTCTGTCAGTAGGGAAGAGCGCAGACAAGTACTCTGTGAATTCAACATCGAGAAGAGTTACGTTCTTGCAGCATGTGTTAAAATGCTGTCTCTTGCACGTTTCTTTGTCTCGTTCGGTCGAGACCATTTCAAGTTCTGGGAATGCTTGATGGAGAAGGCGGAAGTCCTCCAAAAATGGACCACCAAGTCCGATGTACAGGTGTTCATCAAGCGAACTATGGAACTCAAGAGTCCGGAGAAGATCCAGGAAAAGAACGCGGTCAACAGACTTGTTTGGGCGAAGGTGATAAGGTGGGTGCCCTCTTTCGCTGAGATAGCTCATTCTCCTGCCTCCTCCAGTATCTCTTGGAAACACTGCTCGCCCACAGACTTTGGGTGCCTTTCTGCTGAACCAAAGAGATATTCGGACACTTTTCTTATTTCATCTTTGGGGCGAACAAAAGAGATACGAGCCGTTGTCTCAATCTTCTTTGGCTTCGGCAATGTTGGCTTCAGTTGCCTTCCTTTGAGAAAACCACCAACACTTCTCATAGAGAGTTCTTCGGCACGATTCCTTACAGTATGTATGTCTACCGATTCCGTTTGCTTGATCTCTCGTTTGGACTGTTCTATAAGATCCTCGCCTTTCCACTGGTTTGTATATTGAGTAAAGATCTGAGTCCCTTCCATCATCTTATCGCGTACGTGAAGGTAAAGGGAAGATGCGACATCGATTCCCCGCTTTGTTGTTGTGGTCGGTAGCAGCGAGGGATCCTCCGAGCTAAACATCACGATTCCTGATATTGCATTGAACTGTGCATGGTATTGAGGAACCCCAGACAGACCCCATCCAGAAATGGGTCCTTTGTCATAAAGGAGAACTGCCCGATCATTGCACACTACAGTCCACCCAGCGCTAGCAGACGAATACTTCTCTTTAGCAAAGTTCTCTTTGGCTTCATCAGTCTCATCTGCACTCGGAATTGGCCGCGAAAATCCAACTGCCAGGAATACATCTACTCCATTGTGATGGGTCGAGTACACAAATGGCTGGATACTCCCTTTGCTTTCGGAGAATATGAGATTGATGGATCGAGGTGTGATCTCTTTCCCGTTTAGCTGAATGGAGAATCCTTTCTGTATTATGTATGCAAAATGCGTCTGAATGTGGGAGGATAGTTCGCTGATGAATTCGCTCCTAGAGAATGTCTCAGAAACGACCTTCCGAATTCTGGTTACTTTGACGGATGTCCCACGCTTTTTCGACCGATTAACCTTATAATATGGAACGTTCCATTCATTTTCGTCGCTCATCCATTCTTTCGAGAAGACAACTCTATATGATTTGTCTTCTGCGTGCGTGGTTATCTCACAGTTTTCCCCGATCTTAAATATTGCACGCTTCATCCCAATTCCGTAAATTCCGACTAGCTTTCTTCCCTTTGGATTGGTATGTCCACTAGGTTTCCCCAGTCGGTATGCATAGTCTTTCAATGACCATGGTATTCCTCCGCAGTTATCTTCAATCACGAATGAGTCCTCTGATATTTCTATCTTGGCCCGGTATCCTTTGTAGGGGACGTCACTTTTCATTTGCGGATCGCGGATTGTCCTCTGGACTCCATCGACGCAGTTGTCTAGTAGGTCAAGAATAGCATAATCGAGGGATATATCTCGAGTGAGCATCTCGACAAAGAACGACTTGACTGGACTTGCTGGTAATGAAAATTCAGACATAGCTCCTCCTATCTCTTTCGTCTGTTGAGGATCTCTCGGAACACGGTCTCGGCTAGCAAAGGGCACACGCTGTTGCCTATCTGGCGGAAACTGTGCCACTTGGTTGGCGAGAACTGAAACCAGTCTGGGAAGCCCTGTAGTCT
>JABGOW010000426.1 GCA_018645275.1 Verrucomicrobiota bacterium | reverse complement strand
AGCAGAGCCAGAGCACTTCAGGTCTCAGCTTTCACCCCTCAGCCCTTCTCCAGTCCCCTCAGCCCTCTCTCCTCACCCCATCTCAGCGGAGCCAGAGCACTTCAGGTCTCAGCTTTCACCCCTCAGCCCTTCCAGCAAAGCCCATCACACCCCTGCGCCTCTTGCGCCTCCTTGCGGCCATCTCAACAGAGCCAGAGGACTCAGCTTTCAGCTTTCACCCCTCAGCCCTTCTCCAAGCCCTTCTCCAATTCTACTGCATCAAGCTTGTCTTTGTTACGGGGGGTCGCCTTCTTGTTCTGGATCAAGTCAGACAGGCCAATGAAGTTGATCTCAAGCCCATCGACATTCAGACACTGCCTATTTGCATAGCAGAGTTCAAACTCCACACCATCAATCTTGTTCAGAATCTCCAGTCGCATTGGCTCTACACCCATGCGCAACACCTGATCCTCTTTCAGAAACAGGTCTACAGAAAGTGCGTCCTCAGGAAAGCCAAACTGCTTCAGAACACGTACCATTCCTGTGGCAGTATCCTTGTTAACGGCGATGAAGATATCAATATCACACGTATACCGAACGTAGCCGTGGAAAGCGACGGCGTAGCCTCCTACCACAAGGTACTCAACCCCGTTGTCGTTCAGCAATTGTATAAATTCTCGGAAGTCGCGCGGTATCTGGATCATAGTCGTGCCATATCTGCCTGAGTGTTTCGAGTCCTTCGAGTCGCTCCGATGGCGTTCTCGTCAGCCAGCCATTCTCTTGATTCGCGTGCAGGTCCGCGATCTCAAACTGCCGTCTATCGAGTCGTTGTCTCTCAAGAATCCTCATGCACCCGTCCCCATCTGCGGCCATCTCACCGGTGGCGTCCTGGTTTAAAGTTGTCACTTTTTAATGGCCTCAAATCTCTATGACTGACACCTATAGCAGTCGATTCGAAGTAGTTCTCGGCAAAGGTAACGACGGAGTTAGTTCCGGTGTAGTTAACGGCAAAGTTCTCGAAATATGGAAAATACATGGGTTGCTCCTACTGCGTTAACTGCCTCGTTAACTCCATCGTTTCTAACTGTTCCGTCTCCTTTGCCGTAAACTCCATCGATCTCTGCGATGGTCAAGGTTCCACAAGTGACAACCTATTTCAGGACGGGACCAAGCATTTCAGGTCTCAGCTTTCACCCCTCAGCCCTTCCCCCCCTACTCCACGCCGATCCAGTCGACTTGGACAACCGGTTCGTTCATCTTCTCGTCGAGGATTTTCTGCATGAACTCGAGGGAGATCTTCACCTCACTGAGGTTCTCGTTAAGTGCCTCAACCTTCTCATCATCAGCACTTGCGCCTCCGCCAGGTCCAGCGCCCTGATCCGGAAGGCTATAGCCCTCGCGACTAGCAATCTCCGAGACCCGCTTGGCGACATCCTGAATCTGCTGATGCAGAGCCGAAGCACCCACGGCGGCGGGAATGCCCGCAATGTTGGCGTTGACGGCATCCAGCGCGTTCTGAATCGAATCCAGTTTTGCATCCGTTCCTGAGCCACCACCACCGCCTAACCCACCCGATCCTTCCAGGACATCCTTGATCTTCTTGGCCGCTGAGCCGGCGGCATTTGCGGCAGTCTTCGCGCCCTGAGCGGCAACCGCTGCCTTTGCGGCTTCGGTATAGGCCTCCGCTTCTCCTCCTGCAACAACCTCCATCACGACCGAATCAAAGTAGAAGAGCTCCTCAACCGAATCCATTTCATCGGCCGCATCGTTTGTGTACGTGCCGCATATGATGGTATAGGAACCCACGCCCCAATCAGCCGCCAAGCCCTCTACCGCATAGAGCCCATTTGACTGCGCAACTTCGGTCATGTTGGTCACGGTCACAACCGCCTGCGTTGTCCAGAGGCTTGCCGCATTCACACCAGTCGCGAGCTCAGGCAGGTTTAGATCCTCGAGCACGACAAGCTTCACATCGCCGTAATCCTGTCCGGCAGTTGACTTGAATAGAATCACATTCTCTGATCCCAAGGCAACCCGCATGGGTCGGTTAACGATCATCGGAGACAAGATAGAACCTGGACCGGTGGGACCATCGGTCTCTCCACTGCTGATGACGCTACCCAGCGCGGCAATGCCTCCTTCGATGCCAGCCAGCTCGTCGGCGAGCGCAATGAGAGCATCAGCGCCCTCTGCGGCCACTTCAATAACAATGCTGTCGGCAGTCTCTGGCGCTGTCTGAGGCCCCGTACAGGTGATCGTGTAGGACCCCACTCCCCAATCGGCAACAAGGTCATAACTGTAGATGCCAAGATTTGCACCCATCTCGTCCATGTACATAGTCGGGAGATCCTCCCCTTCAACCCGAATCTGTACAGCGGTGACGCCCAACCCGCGAGAGGTCTTGAAGAGGATCGTATTCGTCGATCCCAGCGTCACCGTGGTCGGACGGTTCAGAATTCGCACCTGATCGGCACCGATGTTGTCACTGACGTTGGAAACCGTTGCCAGGATATTGGAAACAGCCGGTTCGAGAACGCCAATCAGACTATTCGTCATCAACGCCTGCGAGGTCATCACGGTATTCGAGAAGGCGTCAATCTGCTGGGCAATGTTGGTAATGCCACTGTCGACACTCTCAACCTGATTCGAAATTCCCCTCAAACGACCAATGGCCTCATCGCGGAAATCCTCCGTCGTTCTTTGCAGATCCCCCACCTGATTCGTGACCGTATCCTCCAGATCATCAATCTGATTGGCTAGATCGGTAATCTGCTGGTACTCCGGCGCCAGGCTCAGGGTATAGGTAACGGCCGCCGAGAAGGTCACCCCATTGAACACGACCTCTACTCGCGCAAGGTAGGTTTCGCCCCGCTCCAATCTGCCCGGCTGCGGGGAAGAGCCCTCAGGAACGGCAACATCAGGCCAGATGATGCGGAAGAAGCCATCAGCCAGCACGGTGGACGATGTCAACGTGCGGACCTCACTGCCGGTGGTATCATAGATGATAACGGTCGTGCTGTCCGGGTTGTGCAGGACGCGCCCGCCTCGCTCAATCCAAGAGTGGATTGTGAGCTCGTTGGTCCCCGGGGAATAGACAAAGTCCGCCAATACATGGGCATCCGGTTCCGTGTCCGAGGACTGCATCACGATCGTCCGAGTCTGATTGCTGTCACACACCCATTGGAAATCAATCGCATCGTTGAAGAACTGGCGATACCAGACCGTGTCATAGGTTCCGTACGGGTACTGGCGCTCAATCGGCACGATGTCTTGCCCCGCTTCATTCTCTTCCGGTAGCCCGGATTGAGACCAACCGGAACTATCCGTCACACTGAGCTGGTCCAGATAGCGATTCGCAGCGCTCTCCTCATCATAATAAAGGATATGCCACAGGACCGTGAAGTAGTTGAGACCGAAGAAATCGTCAGAATCGTCGTAGGGACCGGCGGTTACGCCATCATAGGTGCTAGTGGTGCCGTATGCGGCATCTTGCACGCGGAACTTGACCTCGCCAGAGCTGAGGGTCGGAACTTCCCATCGGTAGGTCGAAATTGCCCGGGCATTGGGGGGCACTGAACTGTTGTTTGGCACGTCGCTGGCAATCAGCACCCACGGCCCCGAATTCGTGCTATAGAACAGATTGACCCTGTCAACAGAGCCCCACGTGAGCCAGCTCACATTGACCGGCTGATTGGCAAAGATCGGATCCTCTCCCGGGGTTCCGTTTGGCCAGACGACCTCAAAGTTTGGCGCAATATAGAACACTTCTGATGTATCAAACACGCTGGAATTCACGGTATTTGTGACCAAAATGCGTGCTTCGCCCAGATCATCGGGCACACCATTGAGTCCCCATGGACGTTTAAACAGGTTTTCGTCCTCATCGTAGACGGTCGGCAGATCATCAATCTCATCAATCAGCGTAAAACCGGGGCCATATTCAAAGAACACGCGGAAATCGCCGGCGCTAAGCTGACCACCCTTGATCCACTCAATGTCCAGATCCTCGCCGACCTTCAGGAAGGCATCCTTCTTCGGCTCGTCGATGATAATCAGAGGTTCGATCACAAGCGTGAACATGTCCGAATCGCCGTAGATGCCTGGCGTACGGTGATCGCGAACGCGTATAATTACGTTGGATACAACGTCGCCGTTTGGAATCGCATTAGCCGGAACCACCCAGTTGATACTTGGCCCAGGCACATCGGTGTGCACGCTGTAATCTGGGGTGGCATCGGGGTAGATCAGACTGATGTCGTAGGTTCCGATTGTGCCCTCTCCAATCCATTCGATCATATTGTCG
>JABGOW010000424.1 GCA_018645275.1 Verrucomicrobiota bacterium | reverse complement strand
CTATCGGGATCATGAGACGGGTAGGGGGCATCCTGAAAGTTTTGAGCGGTTCGATGCCGTTCTCTCTGGGATTCGGGATGCTGTACCCACAGAGAGGCTACTTGAGGTTCCGGCCCGTGAGGCCACCCTTGCTGAGCTTCACCTATGTCACGCCCAGGACTACGTACAGTCTGTTTTGGAAGATGTCCAGATGGGCCGCTACACGCTGAGGACAGGCGATACCGACATATGCAGCCGATCATTTTCCGTGGCCAGGCGTGCTGTGGGTGGTGCACTCAACGCCGTGGACGCTGTTATGGCGGGGCGTGTCAGGAACGCATTCTGTGCGCTTCGGCCGCCAGGCCATCACGCAGAAGCCGACCGCGGAATGGGGTTCTGCATCTTCAACAATGCGGCTATTGCCGCTCGCTACGCACTACAGCATGCTGGCGTTGACCGAGTCCTGATCGTGGATTGGGACGTACACCACGGCAATGGGACGCAGTGGATCTTCTACGATGATCCGACGGTGTTCTACTTTAGCACGCATCAGTGGCCGCACTACCCCGGAACCGGTATGCGCGACGATGTTGGAGCAGCCGAAGGCCGCGGATTTACCCTCAACGCCCCCTTGGCAGGGGGATCGGCACGGCAGGAGGTCCTTGGGGCATTCAAGGGAAAGCTTGTGCCCGCAATGCGGGCTTTCAAGCCCAATTTCGTGATCATCTCAGCGGGTTTCGACTGCGAGGCGGGGGATCCTCTTGGGGGCTTTGGTCTCCAGGAGGAGGATTTCGTCGATCTGACACGCATCATGCTCAAACTCGCTGATGATTATGCCGATGGCCGTCTGATCTCCGTTCTGGAGGGAGGATACCGGCTGGAAGGGCTGCACGACCTGTGCGGTGCGCACGTGCTGGCACTTCAGGGCACCCCATAGCTCGCGTCTCTCTCTTTCTGCCCAGCTGAGCCCCCCTGGTCTGATGACGTTTGAGATTGATCCGGCCGAGGCCGTCCGGTATGGTGCGGGCTCGCCTTACCTTAATCAGGGATTGGGGTGTGTTTTGATCAAGTAGAGGCTGCCCGCAGGGGTGCAGCCCGGAGAAAGAAAGGGACGTGTCGTGGAGAACTTGGTTCAGTATATGTGGTGGATTGCCCCGGTGTCATCGGTGCTAGCTCTTGGTTTTGCGGTCTTCTTCTACAAGAAGATGATGCAGTCGAGTGAGGGCACTCCGACAATGATAGAGATCGCCCAGCATGTGCGTGATGGTGCATACGCCTACCTCAAGGCTCAGTATAGGGTCGTCGGGATCGTGTTTGTGGTCCTCTTTATCGTCTTTGCTGCCCTGGCTGCCGTTGGCATTCAGAACCCTTTCGTGCCGGTCGCCTTTCTGACGGGTGGATTCTTCTCTGGCCTCTGCGGCTTTCTTGGCATGAAGACGGCCACGAATGCCTCTGCACGTACTGCGCAGGGCGCGTCAGAATCCCTTAACCGGGGGTTGCAGGTTGCGTTTCGTTCTGGAGCCGTCATGGGAATGGTTGTCGTGGGCTTTGGCCTGCTTGATATCAGCATATGGTATCTCTTCCTGGACAAGATTGCGTTCGCGCTGGATGCTGCCGGAAACTATGTCGGGTTCAATCTGCTGGGTATCGAGTTCGTTGAAGCCGGGCATTCTGGAGCCCACAAGTATGTTGAGATCACGACGACCATGCTGACATTTGGCATGGGGGCATCGACGCAGGCTCTCTTCGCCCGCGTTGGTGGCGGCATCTACACCAAGGCGGCTGATGTTGGCGCTGACTTGGTTGGCAAGGTTGAAGCCGGGATTCCGGAAGATGATCCACGCAACCCAGCCACAATTGCAGACAATGTTGGTGACAATGTTGGCGACGTAGCCGGTATGGGTGCAGATCTCTACGAATCCTACTGCGGGTCCATTCTGGCCACCGCTGCCCTGGGTGCAGCGCTGCCTGCGGTTGCTGGCAGTAACCTGCATGGCATGAATGCGGTGATGGCTCCGATGATCATTGCTGGTGTCGGTATTCTGCTTTCAATCGTAGGCTGCCTGATGGTTCGCTGTGGCGATAAGTCGGACATGAGGACGCTCATGAAGGCACTGACCACCCCGCTCTGGCTTAGCACGGCGGCAATTGCTGTTGTGACCGGAATCATGGCGGCCTTGGGCGTTGTTACCTGGGGCATCTTTGGCTCTGTGTGTGCGGGTCTTGTGTCAGGTTGCGTAATCGGACTGCTGACCGAGTACTATACCTCTGATGAGTATGCTCCGACAAAGGGGATTGCTGAGCAGGCCAAAATGGGACCGGCTACAACGATTATTGACGGGCTAGCCGTTGGTATGTTCTCAACGGGCTGGTCGACGCTGACAATCGTGGCCGGCATCCTCTGCGCCTTCGGGTTTGCGGGTGGATTTACTAACTTCGCGATGGGTCTCTATGGCGTTGGTTTTGCCGCCGTTGGCATGCTGGCCACGCTTGGCTTCTCGCTGGCTACCGATGCCTACGGACCGATTGCTGACAATGCCGGCGGTAACGCCGAGATGTCCGGGCTCGGTGCGGAGGTTCGTGAGAAGACCGATGCGCTCGATATGCTCGGAAACACAACCGCGGCTATCGGCAAGGGCTTTGCTATCGGTTCTGCAGCATTGACGGCGATGGCGCTGCTTGCCGCTTATCTTGAAGAGGTTCGCATCTGGCTCATGAAGCTCGCTGATGAGCCTGATGCTGCGATTGCCGGCGCAAAACACATCGGGCAGGTGCTGTTTACCACTGCGAAATACCAGGGCACAACGAATGCCGCAGAGCTCGATGGAGTTATGAAGGTGGTCGAGACATCAACAGCCGGAATGCCTGACTTCGTATTGGCCTATGACCTCTCGGTGATGAATCCCCAGCTCCTGTGCGGCATATTCATTGGCGCGATGATGGCCTTTGTTTTCTGCGCCATGACAATGAAGGCTGTGGGACGTGCCGCCGGCGCTATGGTCGAAGAAGTTCGCCGTCAGTTCCGCGAGATCACCGGCATTATGGATGGTAGCGGTACGCCCGACTACGCCAACTGCGTGGCGATCTCCACCAAGGGCGCTCAGAGAGAAATGATGGTTCCAAGCCTGCTGGCAATCGTGGTTCCCGTCATCGTGGGTATCATCCTCGGCGTCTCGGGCGTGATAGGCCTGCTCGTTGGTGGCTTGACTACCGGCTTCACACTGGCCTGCATGCTGAACAATGCCGGTGGTGCGTGGGATAACGCCAAGAAGTCCATCGAGAAGGACGAGAAGACGTACCACCCCGAGGACGAGCACAAGGCGACGCCGCTTACGGGTAAAGGTTCTGAGCCACACAAGGCCGGCGTGGTAGGTGATACAGTGGGTGACCCGTTCAAAGACACCTCCGGTCCGAGTCTGAACATTCTGATCAAGCTGATGACGATGGTCAGCGTGGTGTTCTCTGGCGTGGTGGTTGCCTATGGCGACCAGATCCGGAACCTCGTCGATGTACTTACTTCCGGCTGCGGCTGCAAGTAGAGCCGCACGCTTGGCATACTGAATGTGACAGGGCCGGACGCAGTGTCCGGCCCTATTTTTTTGGACACCTACACAAACGTTGAGAGTTGGGAATGAAGGCAACACTCCTCGGCACAGGGACCTCTTCAGGTATCCCCATTATCGGCTGCGAGTGCCCCGTATGCAAATCCCCGGACCCGCGCAATCGTCGTCGTCGGACAAGTCTGCACATCGAGACCGACGAGATCCACATTCAGGTCGATACGCCTCCCGATTTTCGCGAGCAGGCGCTGGCGTATCGTATTCCCCGCGTCGATGCAGTTCTGTTTACGCATGCTCATGCCGACCATATATTCGGGTTTGATGACATCCGCCGCTACAACACCATGCAGGGCGGCGTAATTCCGGCGTATGCGGATGCCGCCACGATGCAGGATCTCAACCGCATCTTCGACTACATCTCCACCGACAAGATCCCCGGTTTCTATCGTCCCCAGATTGACTTCCGTACCATTGCCGGGCCCTTTGATGTCGGGGATATGCACGTGACGCCACTCCGCGTCCAGCATGGGCCCAAGCCGACCTTTGGCTATCGTTTTGACTGCGATGGAAAGCGGCTGGCCTATGTGCCCGATTGTAAGGTCATCCCGCCCGAGACGATGGCTCTGTTGGAGGGTGTAGATGTCATGATCCTGGATGCCCTGCGACATCGCCAGCACAAGACCCACATGACCGTCGAGGAGAGCATTGCCGCGCTACGGCAGATTGGGGCACGTCAGTCCTATCTT
>JABGOW010000423.1 GCA_018645275.1 Verrucomicrobiota bacterium | reverse complement strand
CAGCTTTCAGGTCTCCCCCCTCAGCCCTTCCCCCTACTCAATGTACCCCAGCTGCTTCAGCAGAAAATGGTTCTTCGTCCATCCCTTCTCAACCTTGACCCACAGCTTCAGCTCAACCTTACGGCCGTACATGGATTCAAGATCCAGCTCCGCTTCACGCTTAACCTTCCGCAGCAGTCGTCCCTTCTGCCCAATGATAATGCCTTTCTGCGAAGGGCGATTAATCAGAATATCGGCGTAGACGACCCACCCGTCGCCCTCTTCCTTGATGTCATCGACCCGGACAGCCAGATCATGTGGAATCTCGTCGCGCAGTACTTTGAAGTACTTCTCGCGCACAATATCGGCAATAGCGATATTGCGGGGAAAGTCTGTCAGCATCTCTTCGGGAAAAAGCGCGGGGCCAATGGGAACGGCATCAAACAGCACCGAAAGCAGATCGTCGATCCCCTCCCCCGTCTGCGCCGACACGGTCATCCAGGCCACGGGCCGCGAAATGCCCGATTCGTCGCAAAGCCGCTGCCATAAAGCGCGGTAGGCCTGCTCAAATTTCCAAGCGAGATCATGCTTGTTCATCACGAACACAAGGTGGTTCTCTTCCGCACGCAGCAGCTTGCGCATCCAGCCCTCATCCTCGTCCCACACGTGAGTCGTAGGATCCAATACAAGCAATGCCACATCCGAACCGGAAATCGATGCCCGCGCCGTGCGGTTCATGATCTTGCCCAGATCATACGACGCCTTGTGCATTCCTGGGGTATCCAGAAAGACCAGTTGCCCACGTGCCTCACTGTGAATGGCCCGCACCATGTTCCGCGTCGTCTGCGCTACATTGCTGACGATACTGACCTTCTCTTGAACAATACGATTCAACAGAGATGACTTGCCCACATTGGCACACCCAACCAACGCGACAATGCCGCAGCGTAGTGACGTTTCCGGAGAGCCATTCGACACCGTGCTCAGAATAGCCTCCTACTGCATGGCCGACGTAATGTCGTCAATGCCAACACCAAGCAATCTTCGGGCGATGGGGTCCAGTGCGGTCTCCGGCCCTGTCAGATGCATCGTGCGGTGCATGTGCGTAATGCTGCCCCCTACCCCAAGCGATACAGCAGGAGATGACGTCTCGAGCTCATAAAAAGGCCCCAGGGGTTCTTCCTCTGGCGCGGGAGGACCATCGTTGTAGGAGTTTACGACATCGCCACGATAGGGCTCATCCTGCATCTCCCACATTGAATTCACGTAATCACGTGCACTGCTTGGTTTGTTATACTGTACAATCGTTAGCATTTTTCTGGACGCATCATAGCTGCCGAGCACGGACTTGGCCCGCATTGGGGAAAGCCCTATCTTGCTGCGGTATTGCCCGTCACCGCTAAAGAACAGAACACCGTCACCAGCGATCAGCCGTTCCTCGGGAACCTTGCCGAAATAGGCATCATTCACAATTGGACCCAGGGCCGCTTCCTCCCCCGCCACGAACGGAACCACCACCGTCGTTTCCGGTGATGGATTGAACATGCCCAGAATCCAGATTGAAAGCAGGCCTGTCTCCTTACGCCAAGGACGCGTCCCTGTGTTGACCATGACATTTCGGGTTTCGAACCCCACCATCTTAACGGCTGGCATCGGTTCCACGCCAAGGGCTGCAGCGATCTCAACAGCTTGCAGCACGCGGACGTCCCGATCGACACGAAGATCAAAAGAGCTGCCAGAGTAGTTCTTGAGCTGCATTTCCTTAGTCAATGTCAGCGTGCAACGATCCTGAGAAACGACATCGAAGGGCTCTGTGTCGATAGAGGCGGGAGTGAACCAGTGCTCAAGATCAAAGGGGACGCCCTTCGCGAAGAACACCGAGAACTGCCCGCCCTCAGGACCAATCCAGAAGCGGTCCTCTCCCCCATAGGCGTTGATGTGCTCCAATGGCTTGCCGGAAGCGATGAGCTCACGGTTAATCCAACCGTAGCTATCTCCCCCGCCCCCTTTGGCCGTACTCGTCATCACGCGCCCCTGTAAACTTGGCACGACGGCAACCTGCGCTTCCGACGCCTCATCCGACAGGACCACAACATCCAGGTGTTTTTCGAGAAACGAAAGATCATTCCTGAACGAGACACTTCCGGATCCCCCTGGAAGCACCGCACAGCCGCTCAACATCACAGATCCCAACACCACCGCAATCCAAACCCTACGCATACACGCTCTCCTTTCAATTTCGTCAGCAGACTCAGTGGCCTATTCGGCCAACACAACACAACGCTACGGCGGGCATTCCGCACAGACCGAGCGAAACAGATTGGTCGACAAATAGCGGTCTCCCCGGTCACAGAGAATCGTGACGACCACATCATCAGGCGACAGATCAGCAGCAACCCGCTGAGCAGCCCACACGGCCGCCCCACTACTCATGCCCACAAAGAGCCCCTCCTCCAGGGCAAGCGCCTCCGTCGTTGCGAAAGCAGGGCGATCCTCCACCGTAATGGTGTCGTCAAGGCGATCGCGCTCGAAAATGGCAGGCACAATAGACTCACTCATGTTCTTCAGTCCTTGAATCGCATGCCCTTTCGTTGGCTCAACCCCCACGATGCGGATGTTGGAATCGTGCTCATGGAGCCGACGACTGATCCCCATGAGTGTGCCCGTTGTTCCCATACCCGCAACAAAAGCCGAGACCTGCCCCTCAGTCTGTTCCAGAATCTCCACCGCCGTGGTCTCATAGTGACTCTCCCAGTTCGCTGAATTCTCGAACTGGTTCGGCATATAGTAGCGGTCAGGCTCCTCCTTGAGAATACGATGTGCCTCACGGATCGCTCCATCGGTACGCTGCGCGGCGGGTGTCAAAACCAGTTCTGCCCCAAACGCCTCAAGAACACGTCGCCGCTCAACACTCACGCACTCCGGCATCGTCAGCTTGACACGATACCCTTTGAGAGCCCCAACCATTGCCAAGCCGATACCGGTATTCCCCGAGGTGGGCTCAAGAATCACTCGCCCCGGCGTCAGAAGTCCGCTCGCCTCGGCTTTCTGAATCATCCACAGAGCAGGACGATCCTTAATCGACCCTCCAGGGTTATTGCCCTCTAGTTTTACAAAAACCCGAGCCCCCCGCTCAGGTCGAAGCCTCGCAAGTTCAACAAGCGGCGTATTCCCTATACACTCAAGAAGTCCTTTTCCGTTAAACATGGGCGACAGCATACAGACAGAACTCCACAATCACAAGCCAGCAGCCGATAGGGTGAAAATGGAGAAATCCAAGATTGACGACATCCCCTCCAACCCGATATAGTGCCGCCCATCAATCCAGGCACGCCCCCTTCGTCTATCGGCTAGGACATCGGGTTCTCATCCCGGAAAGAGGGGTTCGACTCCCCTAGGGGGTGCCAAAGGCGAATCGCCTGCGGCCAACTGATCACAAACATCTACTGCACAGTTAGTTGAGGGTGTTCGAGGTCGGCCGTTTTCGGGTAGCGAACGAATCAACACCATCCCAAGTGGTTTCTTCGCTCATCAATCCTTAACGGGCATCCGCCGGATATCACCTTCAAGCGTCTGAAGGCCATCGAGAATCTCATCGAACGCCGGGGAGTCGCCGAACATCATGACCTGCATGGTTTCATAATCGTGCCGCAGGTAGTCTACCCAGTCGTCAGAAGGCATGAGCTGTAATGTGGCCGGCACCGCCAGGTCATAGCGCGCCCAGCGGCGGGGGTAGAAGCGCTTCTTGTGCTCGACAACACGGTGCAGCAACTCTGGCGATTGCAGCGCTGCCCGACAGTCCTCGGAATGTTGCGCCATCATGTACGTGTCGTAGTAGTGACGGGAGAAGCGAGATGGCTTACCGCGATCCGCCGACCGAAAGTGTTCCTGGTGAAGGATTGTCAGCTTCTCCCAGAACGTCCGCTCGATCTTGATGGCCCGCACGGTGCAATCGGGTTGTTCAAACGCCTCGGGATATTCATCAGCGGCGTATGGCCGTACCGTGTAGTGGTCGTTGGGGATGAACTCAGCATGCGTACCGAGTTCGAGCCTGACCTCGGGGCGCACGTATGAGACCTGCTCAACGGCTGTCGGGTATCGGAAGTTCACGATATGCCCGTCCTCGGGATCAACATACAGGTCCCAGTCGGCCTGTGAGGGCAGGATCCCTGATATACGGGATCGCAGGGATGACAGGAAGTCTCCCGCGATGTACTCACGGCAGACCGCCAGCATCTCATCCAGTAGCTTGGTACGCTTCGTGTTGGACATCGGCGCCAGCGGATCACGATCACCAGTGAAGCCGAGCG
>JABGOW010000422.1 GCA_018645275.1 Verrucomicrobiota bacterium | reverse complement strand
CCGTGGGCTTCAAGACGCCGGCAATATGCGCCGCCTGCCTCCCGTCCACGGCAATACGCCCATCGGCACCCAGTTCACCTTTGTCAAATAACACCCGGTTCATGCTCCACTTCCCCTTTGTGAAGACACCATAAACACCGCACGGAGCTAAGACAACGCATCACTTCATGCAACACGCGTTCCGGGTGCAAACGACAAATGTAGATCAGCCACAGAAAGCGCGGGGGCTTCCCCAATCATAATCCTGATCGTAATCACCGAGTACGATTACGAGCAGGATTACGATTATGAAACCAGAGAATCCAGTGCTCTGCACCAAATCGCAGATGCGCCCAGGCCAACCCGCCACGCACAATTTAGCTAGCACTTCGGCCTTTGGCGTGGTACTTACCGCCCCCCTATTACTAAATATAAGGTGGACACTTTGATTCTTGATACCAAGACACTTAGAAACATCGCGATTATCGCGCACGTTGACCATGGCAAGACAACGCTTGTAGACGAGCTCTTCAAACAGAGCGGCATGTATGGCTCACATCGGGCGGTCGAAGAGCGGTTGATGGACTCCATGGACCTCGAACGCGAACGCGGAATCACGATTGCTTCTAAGAATGGTGCCTTCAACTACAAAGGGCATCGCGTCAACATCATCGACACGCCCGGACATGCCGATTTCGGCGGCCAGGTCGAGCGCGTGCTGCAAATGGCGGATGGCGCGCTGTTGCTTGTGGATGCTCAGGAAGGCCCCATGCCACAGACCTATTTCGTCTTAAAGAAGGCACTGGCGCTGGACCTTCCCATCATTGTCGTCATCAATAAAATTGACAAACCTGCAGCTCGTCCGCACTGGGCAATTGATCAAGTGTTTGACCTGTTCGTGAAGCTGGACGCCCCACACGACATTCTTGATTTCCATGTGGTCTATGCCTCCGCCAAAGATGGCATTGCTTCGCTCGACCCAGATGTCCGGGGCACCAATATGATCCCGCTATTGGATTCCATCATGAAGTACATTCCCTGCCCGAGTGGGGATGAAAACGGCCCACTTCAGCTACAGGTGAAGTCCATTGACTACTCCCCCTTCCTGGGGCGCCTCGGAATTGGGAAGGTGACCTCCGGTACGCTGAAAGCCAACATGCCGGCGGCCGTGGCAAATCCTAACGGCAAACTGGAGCAGACACGCATCACCAAGATCTATCGTTTTGAAGAAAACCAGAAGGTGGAGGTCGGTGCAGCCGGGATCGGCGAGATTGTTGCCGTAGCCGGGATGGACTCGGTCACAGTTGGCGATACGTACACCAGCCTGGACGATCCCATTCCCCTTCCCTCCGAAGAGGTGGACCCCCCGACGCTCTCGATGTCATTTCTTCCAAACAATTCGCCGTTTGCCGGGACAGAGGGGGACTTCGTAACGTCAACACATCTGCGCGAGCGGCTTGAGCGGGAAACACTCTCCGACGTCGCCTTGCTGGTGGATGAACTGGAGGACGGCATCGGATTCCGCGTTTCCGGTCGAGGCGAGCTTCACCTCTCGATTCTTGTGGAGCGCATGCGGCGCGAGGGCTACGAGTTCCAGGTTGCCTGCCCTGAGGTCATTATGAAGCGGGTCAACGGCCAGCTACAAGAACCTTACGAGGAACTGACGATTGACGTTGCCGATGACTATATGGGTGTTGTGATTGAGAAACTCGGCACGCGCAAGGGCCAGATGACGGAAATGCACCAGGAGAACGGCATGGTGCGACTGCGCTACAGAATTCCCACGCGCGGTCTGTTGGGCTACAAGCCGGAGTTCATGTCCGACACGCGCGGCATGGGCGTTATGACCTACATTTTCGATGGCTACGATGTGCACGCCGGCGAGATGAAGAACCGCAAGAACGGGGTTCTGATTGCCATGGAAAACTGCACGACGGTCGCCTACGCCCTGTTCAACCTGCAGAACCGCGGCGAGCTCTTCCTGGGACCCGGGATCAAGATCTACAAAGGGCAAATCGTGGGCGAACACTGTCGGGACAATGACTTGATCGTTAATCCCGCGAAAGGCAAGCAGCTGACCAATGTCCGGGCCGCTGGATCGGACGAGAACGTCATTCTCACCCCTTTCAGAGATATGAGCCTTGAAAGCTGCATTTCCTACATCAACCCGGATGAGTTGGTTGAAGTGACGCCCAAGAACATTCGTCTTCGCAAGATCGTCTTCGGCAAGCAGCGCTCTCAGAACAGCGGTCAGTAGCGATTGAGGGCAAGCTCAGCAGAAGAGCGGCCCGAGGGCGGGCCACCTCCATTTCTAAAAATCATGGGGGTGTCTTGCCAAAATGGAGCTGGGGCGCCCTCGCCCCGGAAACTGCAGAAGCACAGCTACCCCTCCGAAAACGCAATCACGTCCTGAATGGCAGGCACATTGGCCAGCAGCATTGTCAGGCGGTCGATACCCAGTGCAATCCCTCCACTGGGTGGCATACCCGCTTCGAGCGCATCCAGGAAGGGCCGATCCAACGGATAGACCTCTCGCCCCGCAGCAGCCCGTTCAGCAGCGCAGGCCTCGAAGCGACGACGCTGCTCGTCGGCATCGGTGAGCTCGCTGAAAGCATTGGCAAGCTCAAGCCCCCCCAAATAGAGCTCCCACCGTTCCGCCACGCGGGGATTCTGCGGACTACGCCGAGCCAGCGCAGCCACCTCCGCAGGATAGTCGATGAGAACCACGCCGCGATCACGTGGCAATGCCGGTTCGACTTTATTGATGAGATCCATGTCAAAGCGATCGGCGTCCCAATTGGCAACCGGATCCCATCCCGCGAACCGAGCAAAGGCATCGGCAACTTGAATTCGCTCCCACGGGACCTCAACGTCAATTGTCGCGTCACCAAATGGAAATCGGGGTGATCCCAGCACGGTAGAGGCCACATCGCGAACCAGGGCCTCTGTATCTTCCAGAATCGTCATGTAGTCAGCGTGCGAGCGATACCACTCAAGCATCGTGAACTCGGGGCTATGGTGCTGCCCACGCTCGCCATGGCGAAAGCAGGCTCCCACCTGAAAGATGCAGGACATGCCAGCTGCCAGCAGGCGCTTCATATGCAGTTCAGGGGAGGTGCGCAGATACCACTCCCCTGAGGGAACGGCATCAATAAAGGCTTCAAGGGCGGGTGCCGGGAGGCGGACGGGCGTCTCGATCTCGACGAATCCGCGAGCCACGAAGAAGCCTCGGATGGCCTGGAGCAAATCACTGCGCAATTGGAGTGTGGCAGGGGAGGCCGTCCCCCTCACCGGACACGTTCCGCGTACTCGCCCGTACGGGTGTCGATACGAATCATGTCGCCGTGGTTGACGAAGATCGGAACGTTCACCTCGTAGCCGCCCTCAACCGTCGCCGGTTTCAGCACATTGGTGGCAGTATTACCGCGGGCGCCTGGCTCGGTCGCGATGATCTCGCGTTCAACAAAAATGGGAAGCTCAATTCCAATGGCCTTGCCATTGTGAAAGAGAACGTCAACTTCGATATCTTCCTTCAGGAAGTAGCGGGCATCACCAATCGTGTCAGCATCCAGGGAGATTTGCTCATAGCTGTCATCCATGAAAACATACATACCCGCATCTTCGTATGAATAGGCCAGTGTTTTTTCCTCAAGCTGCGGCTTGTCAAGCTTCTCGTTCGAGCGGTACTGCTTCACCTGGGTCAAACCGTTGATCATGCTCTTGATCCGACAGGTGTAGATGGACTGCCCCTTGCCCGGCTTGGTGAACGTGTATTCCGTAATCACGTACGGATGGCCATCTATCTCGATTTTTAAGCCTTTGCGCAAATCTGATGCACTGAACATGTGAGCTCCTCCTGAAATCAGTCAAAAAGCCATGCTACGGAGGCACCTGGCGTGTGTCAATCTGATCTCGCCAGGAGTATCCCCAGTTTTGAGGTGTCATTCGTCAAGAGCACCTGTAAACACGAGGAAATCCTGCTCTTGGGAAGTGAAACGGGAGCATTATCTTGGAGTGTGGAAGAGGGGCCTCGTCTGCCAGAAAGCCTTAGAAAACGGTCATCCTGAGCGAAGTCGAAGGATCTCAAGAGTATCAAGTGCCCTGGAGATCCCTCGGCAAGCTCGGGATGACAGACAAGGGGTGCAGACGACAAACGTGGATTAGCCAGAGAAAGTGCGGGTTCTTCCCTAATCATAATCCTGATCGTAATCATAACCGGACCAATATGATTACGATTACGCGTAGGATTACGATTATGACACTGATGTTTGGCTCTCCAATGCCAACACATCGTAGACAAATGAGATGAATATCCAACAGCCAACA
>JABGOW010000419.1 GCA_018645275.1 Verrucomicrobiota bacterium | reverse complement strand
TAACAGAAACGCTCCTGTATCTCCAAAGCAGAGATGGCATTGGCCCGAACTGACCTAACCGCTGATTTGCGTTCCTGCCATGAGGGAGAACCGCTGGCGATGTCCTGATCGCTGTACAGCCCAAAGCGGCCACAGACTCCGAATTGAATCCGGGCGGGATCGTTGCGAATCCGCCTGAGCCTGGGAAGACAGCGATACATGTTCGGTCCGCCACACAAAACGTACTGGCCCGGAACAATTCTCGGGTCACCATAGCCCTCTTTGCGGAACTGCATCTTGAAGTAAAGCAGGCAATCCGCGAGACAGTCCTCAAAGACCGTCTGGTGGTTGTCGCTGTAGTCAATGATGACCGAATACTCCATCCGACCATAGCTGAGCAGAAAACGTATCGCGGTGTTGGACGACTGGGGAACATCTCCTTCAGTCACAGCGACATAGCGCTGCATCCCCGAGCGGATCGTATCCACCCACTTTGATCCCTGTGTCCAGCCGTAATGGTTTGGCCACTTGATGGAAAAGTCGCGCGCTTGCTTCAACCCGCACAGATTGAGTCTGCGAGACGGTCGCCTAAGCTCGGATTCCAGAAGCCCCCAGCCCCGGCCCAAGGCCTTTTTTAAGGAGTGTAGAGGACGAAGGAGTCCACGCCTGTTCATCATCGCGTTTCTCCGTGATCAGTTCACCTTTTGGCCGGTCCAGTGCTCTGCTGAAAATCCCGTGCACGGATGCCGAGGCCGAGTCGATGGAGATGCATTGAGGTCCGGCCTCGCAAGTCGCCAGTACTCGCAACGCCTTCCTCTTGCACTTCACTACCACTTGTACAACAGGCACTATGACCTTGTCCCACCTGCGGCATTCCGCCATTTTTTTGTGAGGCCCCGGTTCTCACGGCCATTGGCACGGTCAGGCAATCCAAAATGCCCATTGTCGGTGCCGCGCCGTCGTTGGGCGAGAACAGTTGACCAGAGGTGGCATTGTCCTGAAGCCACTCTCTGAAGTAGGGCAAGTGCGACGCAATCACACCCCGATGGAATGTAAACGCCGCCAGCAAAACGCCGCCTGTCGTGATTCGCCGGTAAGGCAACAAGGAACCTTCGCTGGCACCGGCGATGTCGCTAAACTCCTAAGGAAAAGAACTTCCTCGTGATGGAAACTGCATTAGTATGCCAGAGACGCGTCGGGAAAATGCTCTCATTCTGAAATCTTGATGGGGGGCCCCTCCTACGATAAGTTGGGCTCACCGTAAAACTGGGCTGCGGCATCCAGGCATGAATCGGTGCCCTTGTAGCTCCGGAGGGCACCCGGGGCGTAGACCATGGGGACCCCTTCTCGCAATCCTAGGTCGCGCAACACGGCATTCGAGACCATGCAGGTGGGTAGGTAATAGGGTCAGGAAGAAAGTCAACTGCTCGGCAAAGTAACCACGTCGGCCTAGCGGCCAAACTGCCCCCCCTGTTAATCGCCCGTTCCTCGGAGGGTTCCACAGCCCCGTCTCTCTCGTGTTGCGCCCTCTGGCTTTCTTGTACAGGTGCACGGCCATCCGTTCGTCCAAGGGCAATCTATCACAGCAACTACGGAACAACGACTCAAACCCTCTGCGTATGTTACCGAGTCCACTTAAAGGTTCAAAAACCACTTCTCTAGTCATTTGACGGAGGCCCCATATACTAGGAATATGCGTTCATCCTTGGGCCACATCAGGACGTTGACTCCAACGGAGCGCCAGCCAGCATATTGCTATAAGAACTCACCACAAATTACCTGCTCCCTTCTTCGCTTCATCACCAGCAACCGCCCTCGAAGAAGCCAGGGACAAACTGCTTAGGACTACTGGCATCTCAGCGACAACACCCCAAACACTCCCTACTTGATCCCTCAAATGAGCCCACACGCCCCAAACCGAGGTCGCCCCGTGACTCCTGCGTAGAAGGAACCGCTTCCAGAATTTTGAAGCGCCAAGCGGCCTAACACAATCCAAGTGCACCACCAATGAAGAACTCAGCAGCCCCCACCCATGCCCGCACATTTCACTCTCTTCCCACCGTGGAACTCCACTTCCACATCATCAACACCGTGCCAATGACCTCAATGACTCCGCGACGGGGACAATGACTTTGCTCCACTCCCGGCTATCAGAGAACTTCCCGGCAGCGGCTCCCCGTTCCATGGGGGGAATGTTCAGGTACTCTGAGATAGCAACCAAGAACTCCTCGGCAGTGTTCTCAATCGCAATCCTCCCGCAATCAGGAAACTCCTGAAGCGACTCCGTGAAATACGGCAAATTCGAACAAATCACACCTCTCCCCAGAGTAAGGGCGGCATTCATCACCCCACTCGTAGTGATCTGGTCATAGGGAAGCAGGAATGCATCGCACGCAGAACCCAGATCCGAGAACTCCTGCTCTGTCAATACTCTCGGGATGAAACAGACATTGCCCATACTCGCGCATTTTGTTTCCACCTCAGCCGTTGGGAAACCAGACAAGGGACCCCCCGCAACGATAAGTTGAATGCGCTCGGAACCCGCCAATGCCGTCTCCAAGGCCAGCGAAACTCCCTTATATCCCCTTAAGGCACCCAGAAGACAAAAAACAGGCAGATCTGGTCGCAGTCTACACTCACTGAGCACGACATTCCGCCGACGGGGAGCGGTGTACTCCCCACGGAAATTCCCGTGCGGCATATAGACGATCTTATTGACATTCCCATATCGGGAAACGAAAGCGTCTTTGCATGCCAGGCTGTGGCTGATGATGACGTCAGATCTCTCCGCGAGAAGAGCATAGCCGTGATAGTCTATCGGACTGGCTTGAGTGTGCGGTACTAGCTCATGCAGAGTCCAGACGACTGGCTTCCCCAGTTTCCTTGCCGTCTGCAGGAAACGACGGTACATGAAGAACCCTATCCGTGACCTAATGTGTCTTGTGAGCTTTCGGAATAGAAAATATCCCCTAATTGACTTTATCCTGCTGCTCTCATATACATAATCTCTTCGCCATACTTTTTCCGGCCAGTGTATATGTAGAACGTCAACAGAAGATTGCTCCCTTTGCAACCATGACGAAGTTGGATATAGCTCGCCGACGTTCCTGACCCCGTGTCGCTCCAGAGAACGGTAGAACAGTTTTATGTATGGAACTGGGCTATCCTTTCCCGGCAGACTAACAACACGAACATCTGTCGCGGCATTCATGTATTGGTACCTGCGCTCGTCAAACCTGAACCATGAGGAATCCTACCGGCAATCTCCGTCAATTTCGCGCCCATGCCTTCTATGCCGAAATGCACAAAGACTCTCTCTCTCCATTTCCTTCTGCCAAGCGGTGACTGCAGTTCACCGGATTTGAGGAGCAGCCCCAGCTTGCCTACCAAGCCCCAACGATTCGGATCTCCTCCCTGAACACACTCCATCAGCAGATTCCTGATCCCCCGGAGAGTTGGGAGAGGCGCGTGCGGATGCCCAACCGTTTCAACCACAGTGGCAGGGCGTCCCGGAAACTCATGGCCAGCGGGCTCACTGGCAGCCACTTCCGGCGCGGATGTGGCAGCGGGTACTGCCCGGCTTGACATTGGTATATCAGGGCCTCGAATGCCTCGGCCATCGCGCGGATGGTGAACTGCGAGGCATGCACCTGTCCAGCACAGCTCATTCGCTGCCACAATGCGCGGTTAGTAGCCAATAGCTGCACTGCCTCGGCAAAGGCCTCGACGTCGCCGACAGGACAGAGGAGGCCAGTCTCCCCCTCCTTCACGATCGTGTCTGTGACACCGGGCAAGAATGATGCCACCGGCACGCTGCCACATAGTTGCGCCTCGATCGGCACGCAAGGCATGGCCTCCGAGGACGAGGGCATCAGCGTCGCATGGGCCTGGGCATACACGCCGTAGACCTCGTCGTGCGACAGAGCACCGTGCATCCGAACGCCTTCGAGTACCCCCTCCTCCCGGAAGCGAGAGGCAAGCTCGGCACGGTCCGGACCGTCGCCAACCAGCGAAAGCTCAACTGGAACCCCCAGATCCCTCAGTCGGCGCAAGATCCTAGGGAGGAGGAACACTCGTTTCTGCGCCTGCTCGATTCTCCCCACGTACGCGATGTGGAATGGAACATCATGCAGCGACCTGCCTGATGCAAGGAGATCCGGATCGGGGACATCAATTCCATTGGGGATGTGGACAACTGGGCGTCCTGCTGAGAAGGCCCGGGCTCTCTCAGTGACTCCAACCCCCACGCCAACGGCAACATTCCAGGCACCGGAGTTCAACATCGCACGATGATAGGCCTCGTCAGTATCCGCATGGATCCAGGGAATGGCCACCACGGAATCAGGCAACATGTTCAG
>JABGOW010000416.1 GCA_018645275.1 Verrucomicrobiota bacterium | reverse complement strand
GGATAGCGTGGCGAACCAGCATCACGCAAATCTTATGGAAAAGGCACAGCGCAACCTGGAAGCCGTTAGAGACGCCGTGACTGATGTTGATACACTGGCCCCACATCTCCGGGATCTGATTGGGGCTCTGTGGCTGCGGTCCCTGTGCGAAGGTAACATCCGGGGCGCAAGTGCGGCGGAACTACAGATAGACATCACATCGGACGCGGCCGTAGACGATAACCTCTTCGCGGCAGAACTGGCGACGATCGTTGAGAACAGCTTCAACATCCACGAAGATGGAAACCGGTTTCTGTTCAAGGAAGAGGAGAACCCACAGGCCAAGCTGATTGCTAGCGCGCGTAATGACAAGCTCTTCCCAGAAGGCGAAGACGTGGATCAGCTTGCCCGTGAAGTGCGCTATGTCATCGGCGGCGGGGAAGACGTGGCCGCGAGTTTCAGGATCGTCGCCCTTCGGGGCAAATGGCTTTCCGATCCGTGGTGTGAGGTAGAGCCGGGGGATGTGCCGGATCAATGGGATGACCGTATACCGGTACTCGTTCTTCCGGAATGCCCGGACAAGCTGGAAGCCCGATTGGGCGAGTGGCTGAAAAACCATCTCCAGAAACGCCGGAACGCCGTGCGCTTCCTGCTCCCAGAGCAAGGAAGCCTGCCGATCTTTGCGGACCGCGATCTGATCGTACTCGCGCGCGCCGTCTACTTGGCGGAGCAATGGAAGCAGCAACAGGGGGCGGAGTACCGGCGTTTGCAGGACAAATACGAGCGCGACCTGCGCGCCATCCTGAAGAAGCGGTACGACCGTTTTTCCGTTCTCGCCTCATGGGATTTTCAAAGCCCCGACAAGTGTCGTTTCAACGTAGAGAAACACAAGTCACAGGGCACCAAGATCCCCGAAGCCATTGATGAGGCAGTGCGCGGCAACCTCTTCATACCAGAAGACTTCTCTGCTCTCGTTTTGGAAGCAGCAAAGGGCAGCGAGTCCGTGGGCAAACTGCTGAAAGAGTTGCAGGAGCCACGCCCAAATGGCGAGGACTGCATTCCCTGGCTGGGCGAAACACTGATGAAGGAGCGCCTGCTTCGTATCTGCGCGCGTGGTGATGTCGCAATCAACCTTAGAAGCATGGAATACCTTCAGGTCAAGACCGGCGAGGACGAGAATAGCGCCTGGCTGCGCATGAAATCCAAGCTCGGTTTCAGCGGCAAGCACTTGGATGAAACGTACATCGTCTTACCGCAGAATGTACCGGCCGCAGGAGGCACCTCCGGCGAGGAAGAGGGCGGGCTGTTTGATGACGGTTCCGATGGCGGACAGGAGACCGGCGACACTGGAACAGGACAACAGGGCGGTGAGGAAGGCGGGGGCGAAACCGGCGGGAGCATTTTTGACGACACAACCGGGGGCTTCACGCGTTACCAGACGGAAACCCCTACATCGGCTCTGAACCTGATGGGGAAACTGGAGAACTGGAGCATCACACCGGGAGTACAGGTACACGACGCCTCCATTTCTGTATCGAAGTTGACGGGAGCTCAATTGACCAAACTGGTGAAAGACCTCCCCGACGGCTTGACCTACGGTTTGTCCATCAAGAAAGAGGACGCAGGATGAGCCTGACACTGGATCTCCAGAGAACGCTACAGACGGGTAGCACGGAAGAAGCATGGGCGGCATTGAGCGCCTTTGTGTGGGATACGTGCAGCTTGGATGTGCCAGCCAACCGCGTATGCTCGGAGATAACGAATCGAGATCGTGCTGTGGGCGCGGTTGACTATGCGCTGGCTACCACATGCTGGTCACTCTGGAACGACTACGAGGCGACTGTCCCGCAGACGGCGGACGTGCTCGTGGACTGGTGGGCGGCGCGTTCATCCGGTAGAGCCGTGCTCATTCTGGATGCGCTATCCATGAGAGAAGCGCCATGGCTGCTCAAGGGAGCCGCTGATCACGGCTTCACGGTCCATAGCGGGCGCACGACTGGCGCAGAGCTACCGGCTGACACAACGCCATTTGCAAAAGCGCTGGGATACAGTCAACGCTCTGCCCTGGAAAGCAACGGCGGCAAGAGCGAGAAGTTTGCGGGAGCAACGACGGAGTGCGTGGATCTTCCCTGGGGCGACTGCGTCGGGCTGGTTGGGCCATCCCCGGACATCCTGTTTTGGCATCACTGGCCTGACATCCGGCTGCATGATCTTGATGATCCCGGCGAGGGTGTCGAACGGCTTAGCGAGGAGGCCGCTGAATCACTCAGCAGCGACGATTTCTGGGCGTTTGTTACGGCCCTTTGCCAGGGGCGACGGTTGGTCATCACCGGTGACCATGGGTATGCGGCATCTGGTCTGTTCCCGGATGTTGGCGATGACAATCAGGCGAGTTACTTGAAGAGCCGTTTCAAGAGCCGCCGATGGACACCCGCAGGCGACGGCAAGGGCAAATGGACACCGCCTCTCTGCCTCACACTGGGCAGCCGTCACGGAACACACGAATTCGTCTTGGGACGGCGCAAATGGAAGAGTCCCGGCGGCTATCCCACCCTAACGCACGGAGGGCTCTCGCTATTGGAGGTGCTTGTTCCTTGGATAGAGTTGAGTAGAACATGATGAAAGCATCCACAAACGCAAGTGATGAACAATTCGACGCGATAGTTGCGGCGATGCAGCAATTGCTGCGTGAGCATCAGAGATGGCTTCTCCTCATCGGGACAGGACCCTCGATAGCCATTAGCCATGACATGGGAATGGCGGCCCTACGTGACCATCTTCTCGCAGATCCGAAGTTGAGCTCACTCGACGGATGGGATGCCATTGCTGACAAGCTGAATACAGCGGGAGACCTGGAACAGGCACTGACAGGAATCACTCCCACCGCCGCCATCATAGCCGCCATTTCACAGAGCACAGGCGATTTCATAGCGGAGAAGGATCTTTTTCACCGTGATGCCATGCTCCAAGATCCGGCCTCGCATTGGCCCTGTACGAATCTCTTGCGTCAGCTTGTGAACCGCTTGCCGCGGAACGCTCCCCGTCAGGCCATTGTAACGCCGAATTACGACATGTTCATCGAATACGCCTGCTCAGCGATGGGTATCCGCTATACCACGGGATACGTGGGCGGCGTTCTTCGCCAGAACGACTGGAACAGTTCACGTGATGGGCTGTTCCGGTCCGAGCAGATAACTGATCGTGGGCGACGGAAGGCTGTACGTGTTCCCGTCTCGGCCGTAGAGCTGATGAAGGTTCATGGCTCAATCAACCTGTTCCGAACACCTACTGGAGCATTCGTTGAAAGCGACGTATGGGTCGCCGAAACACCGCCGGGCTATGATCGCGTATTGGCCCCCCCCGGCGACGCCAAGAACGCGGTGGTCGCAAATCATAGAGACTGGTTCTCGGAAGCTGACCCGGCCCTACAGTCGGCCAGTGCCTTCCTCGTGATCGGCTACGGGTTCAACGATCCACACATTCACGACATTGTCGAGCGGCGAGCTCAAAGCGGCGCGCCGGTTATCGTTCTAACGCGAGATCCAACAGACAAACTCGATGCCCTGACGGCAATAGCTGAACATGTGTGGGTGCTCACGGCAGATTGCGATGGCAGCGGCACGCTGGACGCGGACAAGACAAGGATTGTCAATCAGGGGTATGCCGATCCGCTATCCATCGACAAGAAGATCTGGTCTGCTGACGTTTTCACGAGTCAAATAATGGGAGATTAGCTATGCCGTTCTTTACATTCAATCAGGACAGTCCCAACTCAGATACCGACTATCTCGGCCGCGTTCGTTCTGTAGACACCCGTCGCCTCGCCATTGATGCGGAGGACGGACACCTGGAACGCGTTGGTGTTGGAAAGCTCGTGGCTCTCCCCGTGCCAGGGCCAATGGATGACTGGCTGATCGGTATCGTGGAGCGCATCGCGCGACAGAGCGTGACGCAGGAAACCGACCGAACGCCGGATAGCGCAGAAACAGAAGAGACGACAAACGCCGCCGATCTGCAGGGAGACCTGATTCAGGGAAACACGGTTTCCGTGACGCTCGTGGGAACAGTGCGGAGAAGCACCGGAACAGCGGGCGAAGAGACACACAGCTTTTCACGTTCGCTGGTGCACCTGCCGGATATTCATCGCGAATGCTATGTACTCCGACAAACGGCTCTTGAATCTTTCATGGGGCTCCTGGTCCGTGCCGGTGATACCGATCGCGCACTGGAAATCGGCAGCTACACACTTGACCCACGCGCCAAGGCATACCTCGACGGAGACCGCTTCTTCCAACGTCATGCGGCCCTACTCGGAAGCACGGGCTCCGGAAAATCATGGACGGTTGCAAGGATTCTGGAGCGGGCCTC
>JABGOW010000415.1 GCA_018645275.1 Verrucomicrobiota bacterium | reverse complement strand
TGCAAAAGGCGACAACAAACTCACGAATATCTCACAGGCTTACCGCCTAGAGCCGGGAACGGGATGGGATGTACCTCCTGGTGTACTTCACGCTCCCGGCAGTCTCTGCACATACGAACCTCAGAGGGCATCGGATGTATTTGCAATGTACCAGTCATTGACAGGTGACTCGATCGTACCGGAAGAGCTGCTGTGGAAGGATACTCCGGATGAGCGCATGCACGACATAGACTACCTGTTGGAGGTTATAGATTGGGATCTCAACCTTGATCCGGATCTTCACAAAAACCGTTTCATGCGTCCCCGCCCAGTCAGGCCTGTGGATGAGATGAGGTTGGAAGGATACAAGGAGAATTGGATCTGCTATAAATCTCAGGGATTCAGCGCCAAAGAGCTTACGGTTCTACCGGGAGAAACCGTAACGATAAAAGATGCCGCCGCCTACGGACTTATCATGACGCAGGGACACGGAACGATGGGACCATGGAACATAGAGACACCGACGTTGATTCGATTCGGTCAACTCACCTACGATGAATTCTTCGTGAGTGAACGAGCCGCAATCGACGGAGTCAAGATCACCAATCCCTCGTTGAGCGACCCGATAGTAATGCTCAAGCATTTCGGCCCCGGGAACCCGGATTTATCACTTTGAAATAGGAGATACCCGATTCCATCGAATCTGATACCGTTATAAACGTCAATTAACAATAGAGGAGATATCTACGATGACACAGCGAGAGCAACTCACAACCACTTTAGAGGGAGGAGTGCCGGATCGCACTGCATTCTCGATCTATGGCTTCTTCATCGGTGATGCGAACCTCTATGCCGATGAGTGGGTGGCGCTCTACGACCAAGGGCTGTCGCTCTGCCGCCACGTAGCAACGGTTCGGCATGTGCAGCACGGCGTCGAGGACGGCTACGAAGAGCGCACGGAAGGTGGCCACCTCTACCAAACTTCCAGGAAACACACGCCCGTCGGCACGATAGAGAGCACGCTCAAGGACAATTGGACCCACACGAACTGGATCAAAGAGCCGGGCGACTACAACATCCTCCGGTGGATCGTTGAGCATACAGAATTGGACCCTTGCTATGAGGCCTTTGCCGAAAGCGAGGAGCTGATCGGCGACCTTGGGGTAAGCGTCGTCGCCCTCTCACGGACTCCCGCTATGAGCATCAATGTGCTTTGGGCCGGCACTGAGCGTTTCTGTATGGATGTGGCCCTAGATACCCCTGAGCTATTGGACCTTTACACTTCGATGAAGAAGCTCTTCATCGAAGAGACAAAGCTGATCGCAGCCGGGCCGGGCAAATTTGTGAAGTGGAATGAGAACTTGACCAGCAGCATGTTGGGACCGCAACGCTACAGGGAACTCCTGGTACCCGTCTATGATGAATGCACGCCGATCATGGAAGCAGGCGGCAAGCGCGTCATGGTCCACTACGACGGAGCTCTTCGGGGCATCGCCGAAGATATAGCCAAGTCTCCGCTGCACATCATTCAGTCACTTACCGAACCCCCTGAGGGCGACATGATGTACGACGAGTGCCGCGCCGCATGGCCGGACAAAGTGTTCTGGTCCCACCTGAATCGCGATCTCTACGAGCGCCCTCACGATGAGCTTCGCCAAGCGGTCATCGACAAGCGCAACCGAGCCGGGAAGCGTGGGTTTGCCTTCGAGATCTCGGAGCAGCTGCCGACCAACTGGCGCGAAACCATACCCGTTGTACTCGGCGCGCTCACTGAGCTAGGATAGCCCTACAGAGTGAATAGCGTTTCGCGTGATCCGGTCATCTCCCAGCGGACGAGGAGGCCGGGATTGTACTGAGCGAAAAATACTCATCCATGAAACTCTTCAGATTGAACTTGTCACCACGCAGGTACGCGCATTCCGCCATCAGCCGGTCGAACTGGACCCTGCCGGTGAGATAGCTTGTGCCGTATTCAGGCTGCTGCAGGTATATTCCAAGGTCACCAAGAATCACACCGCCGGCAGGATCTGCCCAGCCGCGGGGAGTTTTCGCCGCAGAATAGTCTATAGCCTGCTGGAGGGTCCACTCCTTGCTTTGCAGCATCATGCCGCCTAGCGCGGGTGCGGCACGAAAGGCTATGAGCACGTAAGTAATCTCACGCCCGCGGGGTTTCCCGTCGAGAAATCCGGTTTGGAGCATAGTCTCTTCGAACGCGGTGGCGAGCCCCTCCGACCTGAAAGCCCAAAGGTTGTATAGCGGCGGACGGTGTCGAATCGGATGCTCATTGTATACTTCCCGCTGCTCCTTCCAGGTGAACGGCACGAAGTGAACATTCGCCATGCACCAATAAAAATCCGTCACTCCGATCCCGTCGTACGACTCCTGCATACCGTCATGCTTCTCCTGCAGCCACTCCCCGAAGTTCTCGACGGCCGCCTTCGCCCTCTCCACGTCGGGAACCAGATCAGGATGAATATCGCGGAATTGCCGGACAATGGTTCCTAATGCGCCAGCTTCCGCCTGCGCGGACATTGCATCCCCGCTATAGTCTGCCGCACCATTACTGATATCAGGTTCGGCGTGATTGCGGAACTCGTCGCACAGGTCGATGAGATCATCATAGTTTGACATTTTGTCCTCGCAAAAACACCCGGGCAAACCGTTCTGGGGATCGCCCGAGGATGTTTAGCATGCGACGCCTATGCAAGCGTCAGTGAAGGCTTCACTTCCAAGGTGCGCGCGACACCTCGCGCAGTGATCTGCACAGCAAAGTTCTTGCCCGTGCGCTTTACCGAAGCTGTCGCGGCGTACCGGCCCGGTGTTATAAGCATAACAAGCACCGCTTCCTTATGCAGCATCAGGGGGCACCATCGAATCATCGTTGCGCTAGGATCAGTCGGCGTCGCCGGCGCCGTAACGGCGGAAAAGAGACCTGCTTTCTCTAACGATGCATAGGTGACTCGGGCGCTTTCCTTTTCTCCTTTAATGAGGGCACCGTTCTTGCCAAAGACCACATTTTTATAGGAGTGCATCCGCGCTTCGGTCCGGGAAATACCGCTGGTTTGGATGCGGTCGATAACAACAATCGCAGCGTCGTCTACCATGAGTGCAAGGCGGCCGCAAAATGTCGCGTCGACGTCGGGGCTCATCGCGGTGGTGGCGATCATACGTATACCGTAGAGGCCATCGCCGCGCACGACACTCTCGGAATCGGTTTCGCTGCCCGGCGGCACTCCAACCCCATTGATGAAAATCGTATTCTTATACGTAGCGTTGACGTCATTGATATCGGTGCGTCGCTTACTAAAAAAAGTGGGTTGTAGATAGCTGCCGCCATGCCCGTTTTCGATCAGCCACTCATTACCCACGAGCACCCGAAAGCTGAGCAGATCGACGTGGTTGTGTTCCTCTGTGGTACTTCCGCCGCGCATGGAAAGGTAAAGCTTTGGCTTGGGCATGCTATCGGCGATCATGCCCCAGCCAAGTCCCTTGTAAACCTTCGCAACCTGCGATTCGGTCCATCGCTTGCTTGCAGCAGTCCCGGGATGCTGGACGCAATAGGTGGCACTGCCGCCCATAAGACCGTCCAAACCCATTCCTGTTTCGGTGAGTTCCCGATCGATTTCTCCCATTACCCGTTCCTGCTTCAAGCGCTTTGCAGCTGCATAGTGAAAAGGTGAAGGATGAAAGTGGTTATTATCGCCGAAGCCTGCAGCCATGCTGTTCGGGTAAAAATAGTAGGGAAAAGAAAGGGTCTTTTTTGTCGCGGGCAGCTGCATCAAGGGATGGGCCTCGCCCATACTCCGTTCCCAGCTCAGCATGTACTCAAAGGCGTACGCCATGCCGTAGTTCCAGTAACCCAGACCTTCGGGCCAGCCACCGTTGGTATCCTTAAGGGGTGTCATAAACTCTCTAAGGCTTACTTCGACGTGCGGCAGGATCTTACGAGCCTCGACACATTCGTCATACATCGCCAAGCAGAGCATGCCCAGTCCGCCTGCGCAGACGGCATTCCAGTTGCTGAAGCGCAAGGAGAACCACCACTCTCCCTCTTTTCGACACCTTTTCAGGCCAAGTGCAAGGAGTCGGCGGCGGCAGATCTCTACTACCAATTTGCGATCTTTCGCGCTCAGCGAATCATACAACCAGTCGTAGGCGATGGCGAGGCAAGCGGACTCCTCTCCGTCGGTGAGCCAAAATCCCCGGCTGACATTTTCATGGCGGAGCTCAACAGACTTCATGTCGTCCAGACGACGGATATAATCCACCGCGCCAACTCGATAACTCTCTTCACCGGTCTTGCGAAATGCTGCTGCCAACGTGATAATCCGGTCGATCCAATCACGAGCCCGCATCAGTCCCGATGGGTCCTGATTCAACGC
>JABGOW010000490.1 GCA_018645275.1 Verrucomicrobiota bacterium | reverse complement strand
GATTCTTCGTAGTTGATCACGCCTACGCTCTGTATGAATTGACCGTCTTCGTTTATCACGAGAATCCCATAAGGTCACAGTTTCCCCAAGAGGAATTCGCGAAGTATTTCAAGGGCGATGAGCCGATATGAGCGCAGAGCAACATCAGCATCCATTTCGCGTACTGATATCTACTGTGGGGCGGCGCTCCTATCTGGTGGAGTTCTTTCGCCAGGCTCTGGGTGGCCGTGGGCAGGTGATAGCCACAAACTGCACGGCTAACTCGCCTGGCATGCTAGTGGCGGATCACGCAGTTGTAGTGCCTCCTGTGTCGGCACCAGAGTACCCTGAGGTGGTCCTCGATACATGTCGCAGGTACGGGGTTGGGCTTCTCTGTTCTGTGTTTGACCTAGACTTGGTGGCCATTTCTCCATTGAAGAACTCTCTGTTGGAGGGTGGAACGCGGTCGGCAGTCTCCTCGCCTGAAGTGGTGGATATCTGTTTTGACAAATGGAAGACCGTCCAATTTGCGTCCCAAGCGGGAATTGACACACCCAAGACCTACCTGAGTGTCGATGCTGCACTACAGGCAGTCTCCGCAGGGAGCGTCCGCTTTCCACTTATCGTCAAGCCAAGGTGGGGTACGGGCTCAATCGGGGTCATGAAGGTACTTGATTCGGATGCGCTGACAGGCGTGTGGCGCCACCTTCAATCTGTGGTCCAGGAGTCTTACCTTCCTTGCGGCCCGGGAAATGGGGGACGTTCTGGTTCCCTTATCATTCAGGAGTACGTCAGGGGCCAAGAGTTTGGCCTGGATGTTATCAACGACCTGCGAGACGAATACGTGTGTTCCTTTGCGAAGCATAAGGTTTCCATGCGGTCCGGCGAAACCGATGAAGCTGTGACCGTGAATACGCCAGAGATTGAGGGGATCGGGCGTCTCATTGGGACCAAGTTGCGCCACACTGGAATCCTGGATGCGGACATAATCCGCTCAGGCGATCGCCTTTGTCTTCTTGAGATGAACCCTCGCTTCGGTGGCGGCTATCCCTTCTCGCACATGGCTGGCGCAGATGTTCCTGCGGCTCTCGTGTCGTGGGCACAGGGCAGGGAGGCAGATCCAGGATGGCTCCGAGTCCGGCCAGGAATCCATTGCTGCAAAGACATCCAGATGGTACGGGTCAACGCATGAACCCAGGGCTGGCAGGACAAGTCGACCAACTGGTGGCGGAACTGGAGAACCAGACCTGTCTGCCCGCTGATCCTGTGGTCAGCGTCTGCATGATCACCTATAACCATGCGCCTTTCATTGCGCAGGCGTTGGACAGCGTGTTGATGCAGGAAACGGACTTCCCTTACGAGATCCTGATCCACGATGATTGCTCCACGGACGGGACCACCGAGATTGTTCGGGCATACGCCGCAAGACACCCCGAACGCATCCGGCCCGTCTACCAGAAAGAGAATCAATACTCGAAGGGCAGGAAGGCCACCCCGCAGCTCTTCAAGATGGCACGCGGCAAATACATCGCGCTGCTCGAAGGCGACGACGCTTGGACCGACCCCCACAAGCTCAGCTGCCAGGCCGCGCTCCTGGAAGCACGCCCCGATTTTGTGATGTGCTATGGGAACGTTGCCATCGTAGACGCGGAAGGGCGCAGCCTCGGGGAGAACAAGATACCCCCCGAATACTGCCGTGACCTGGAACCGGAGGAGATCATCCGCTACCGTTGCGTAATACCGACATCGACGCTCATGTTTAGGCCACCGACGGATCTGCACGACTGGTTCGGGAACGTAAACCGCGTCTTGAACGGGGACAGCTTCCTGTTCGCCATGCTGGCGCGGTACGGTGGAGCCGGCTTCCTCGACTTCTCGCCGTCTCTCTACCGCCAGCATCCGGGCGGCATCTACAGTACGATGGATCTGGACCGCCGCCACGTCGAGAGCATCCGTACCATGAAGGTCATCCGCGGTTGCATCGGTCGTGCGTACCGACCGTGGATCACGGAGACGATCGCGGAAGCGTATGCGGGACGGTCTGAGCATCTGCGGCGAGCAGGTCGATATGCCGGCCTGCTCTGGAACATCCTGTCTCTGCTCTGTTTTGCCGTGCTTCGACGTGGTGCGGGTGGTTTCCGGCGAGATGCATGGGAGGCCCTGCGCCAGTTACGCAAGGTCCTCACCAGGCGGGGCGGGGCCGCCGCGCCGTAGGCGCAGCCGGAGTCTGTCCACCACCATGCAACCAAGGTAGGCACACGGAATGCCGAACGGCCGGGGGTAGCTCTCGAACAGAGGAAAGACCGTTTCGCCCGCTCACGGAAGAGCGCTCTCAGTGGCCATGGTGGCACAGAGGTGAAGGTGTTCTGTGAGCTAACTCAGGAAATGGTGAGCGTTTCTTCCTTGGACGCTGCGCTCGAGGTCCTCAATGCCTATCGCCTGCCGGAGCGTTTGCACTTCCTGCGCATGTTGTCGTATAGCGTACCGCATTTGGGTACGGATCATGCCTTGATACGAGGCCTTCAGGGTCGTAGGGAGCTGACCATATTTGGCTTCGGGTGTGGCCTCGTGGAGCGTTTCTGGGATCTGGCGGGAAGGCTCAAGGCCGAGGGGCGTCTTGCCGAGTTGATTCCCGTTGATGTTCCGACTTTGCGGAAGCAATTCCTGCTCTGGCTTGGCGACAAACTGGACATTCCCGTGTCCTTTCTTGATTTCCCCTCGGATACCCCACTGCCGGATTCTTCGGCCTATGATGTCTGTATTGCTACCAAAATACTCAAGTCTCTTCACCGGCCTATTCCCCATTTTCCCAAGACCGATCGCGCTTCTAGGGGGGGATATCCTGGCCGCCTTCGCCGTTCTTCCCAGTTGCGGGTATTCGCTGGTGAATGCCGAAAATGCTCGTGGTGAGAGAAATGCAATTCCTACTGACCGGCGACGTCTTTGGCTTCCCGAATGGAAGGGCGGCGACGAGATACATTCGACTCGTGGCTCGCGGACTGCTGTCTTCAGGATGCCACGTACGTGTGATTGTGCCCAACTACACGGAGTACGGCGCTGCTCCCGAGAACACAGAGGCAGCAGGAGTCTCTGAAGGCATCCCCTTTGAGTACGCTACGGGCTCACCCATCGGACTTCGCGGGCGCATCGGCTGGAAGCTAGGCCAACTTCGGGCAAGATTGCTGATCCCCCTGCGGCTCTGGAGCCTTCGAGCGCGAAGACGGTCGGGCACAGTGGTCTTCTACGGACGGTCGCACAAATGGCTCGTCTACTACAGCCGCTGGTGTCGGCGGCTCAACCTGCCTCTGATCGTGTACGTCGTGGAGTGGATGTTGGATGTGCCCGGGCAATCGAAGGACGAGCTGGAGAAAGCTGCAGCATTCTACCAGGACCTTTGTCTGCATGCCGATGGCATTGTTGTCATCTCGGAATTCCTAGAGCACAAATTCGAAGAACTCGCCAGATCTCGCGGGATCGGGTGTCCGCCCATCCTTCGTACGTCGATCCTGTGTGATCCTGCCGAGTGGCAGGGGATTCGCCCTGCGTCCCGAGAGCGGCCTTACCTTGTCTACTGCGCAGACCTCAATGGTTATCTGCACGATCTTACGTTCGTCTTGCATGCATTTGCTGAACTGGCAATCGAGACGCACGACCTCGTCGCCGTGGGATCGGCGTCTCCCGAAACCAGACGCGCCATCGCGGAACAATTGGCGCAACTCGACCTTGGGGACCGGGTAGGACTGCGTGCGGAATTCGTTCCCCAGGACGAGCTGTACGGTCTTTATGCCGGCGCGAGCGCACTGCTCGCCCCCTTGCACGCCGACACGAGGTCCTTGGGCCGATTCCCAAGCAAAATCGCGGACTACATGCTTTCAGGCAGACCGGTCGTCTCCAGTGCTGTCGGGGAGGTGGCACAGTATTTGACTGATGGCGAGACTGCGTTCCTGGCCGCTCCGGGTTCGCCGGGAGCGTTTGCCGCGAAGATCCGGGAGGCGCTGACTCCGGACCGCGGCGACGCGGTAGGAGCTCGGGGAAAGCAGTTGGCAGCGAGCACGTTCCACTACGCAGCACGGGCCCGCGCACTGACGGAATTCGTGACACGCACACGCTCTGAAGAATGACCGCTGGCGCGAGAAGGAGCGGCATGATCATCACTGAGTCCTCTGTTTGGATGAACTTCCCGAAATCGACTACCTACGTCAGACGCTGGGAATGACGCCTGCTCCAGTATTAGTCGTGCACAACGGCGTCGATCTCCCAACACCAAAAAGGACTCGCAGATGATAACCATCAGTGGGCTGCTGTACAAGGTTCTATCGCCTCTTCTGGCCTCTTCTCCCTAATGCGTACCAGCCGCAACATGCTTGATTCCACGGAATTCCG
>JABGOW010000478.1 GCA_018645275.1 Verrucomicrobiota bacterium | reverse complement strand
TTCTTCTTCCGACGCGCATTTGAGCTTCTTCGCACCCCAGGAACGATGGGGTTCATCGCGACCAACACTATCGGTCAGACAACGACAAAGAAGGTGGGGCTTGACTGGATGGTTGCACATGGCGGCATCGTATTCGCTGCGGCACCATCACGCGCGTGGCCGGGTGAGGCGGCTGTGATTGTGTCACATGTTTGGTTGCACAAGGGTGAGTACCGTGGCGATCGGTACTTCAATGGGAAGCCGTGCGAGTTTATCAGCAACGAATTGGCAGCCACACGTCCCGAACTCGCTCGAAAACCGACGAACCTACGGGCCAACACGGACTTCTGCTACGAAGGTTCGAAACTTGCAGGCACAGGGTTCTTTCTAGAATCGCAGTTGGCGGCCGAGATGATCTCGGCAGACAGTCGCAACGCTGACGTGGTGAAGCGATGCGTTGGCGGACGTAACGTGAACGAAATGATCAACGTGGTCGAGCCGCGGTGGGTCATCGACATGGAAGAGCGCAGTAAGGAGGAAGCGAAAGAGTACTACATTCCGTTTCAACACCTCGAAGAGCATGTGAAACCACAGCGTCTTGAGCGGGACGCTGAACGCTATCCGAGAATGGTTTTACAGTGGTGGAAGTACTTCCACGCCCGACAAGGCTTGTATCGCTACATCCGTACTACTGGCATCGAGAGAGTCTTGGCCCGATCACGCGTTTGTGGACGTCACATGATCCGATTTGTTCCGTCATCGTGGGTCTTCACAGAAGGAGTCGTCGTCTTCTGCTTTGACGATTTTTCCTCTTACGGCGTGCTTCAAAGCACAGTCCACGACTTGTGGCTTACCAAGTATTCCTCAACCATGAAGCTCGATGTGCGATATGTGCCGCTTTCGTGTTTCAGGCCTTTCCCATTCCCACCAGATTGGCGAGCGAGCCGGACCTTGGGTTGCGTTGGAAGGGAGTGTTACGAGTTCCGTGAGAATCTGATCATCACCACCAAGATGGGGCTAACCGCGACCTACAACCGCTTCCACGACCCGGAGGAGACGTCGTCGGAGATCCAGCAACTCCGCGAGCTTCACGAGGCGATGGATCGAGCGGTGCTGGAGGCTTACGGCTGGGATGACCTGGCCCAGAGCGCCCGCTGCGAGTTCCTGCTGGATTACGAGGAGGAAAACGACGAAGATAGCGCGAAAAAGTCCAGGAAGAAGAAGCCCTGGCGCCTCCGCTGGCCTGACGACTTCCGTGACGAAGTACTAGCTCGTCTTCTCGCCCTCAACGCTGAACGTGCCGAGCAGGAGCGACTGCAAGGTCCGCCTCAGAAGAAAGCTGCACGACCGAAGACGAGAAAAGCTGCAACAGAGGACCATCCTGAGTTTGACTTCTCAGAGTAGCACCAGGGAACAGACATGAGCAGTGGAGCCACATCCGCATCCATCAGGGCCGAACTCGTCGAAGCATTGAGGCTTGATCTAATCGGTCCTGAGAACTCTCACGCATTCGCGCAGGAGTTGCTGCCGGAGTCCCCGTCCAAATGGTACTTGACCGGCTTTCTGGTGCCATCGGACGCCCTGCTGGAAGACCGGATTGATGAAACCGCAGATGACGAACTGGAAGAAGCCGGTGATGTCACGGGGTTGGACGATTCGTCTGCGCCGGACAGGGCTGCGGCCAAGAAGAGCTTTCTGCCTTCCTCAATGGGGCTGAGTGTTCTGTTGTCCGGGGGGGCGGCCCAGATTCACACAGATGTGGAATGGGGCGACTATGTCTTCGAAGGCGCGTTTGATGAAGATGCAGACACCGAAGTACAGGAATCTGCCGCTGCCGGTCCGCTAGCGCTCCGCGGCTTTCGGCGTACCCCCAATCATGAGCGTGTGGATTTACCGGTGCCATCAGTCGGCAAGACGGAGTACTTCGATGTTCCCAACAGTGACGGATTGCGGCTGGCCATCACAACCCGTTCTGCAAGTCATGCAACAGGATTGCCGGCCGGTACGAAGTCGGCATCGGTCTTCTTGGTGAACAATCGTCAGACGACTGAGCCGGCGTATATGGCACGCGCGTTTCAGGCACGACTGCAACTGACGGTTGAGAGTGAGTTCGTACCCCGTCCTGACTTACGCGGATCCGTCGAGGGGCTGGATGACTGGGATGAAGATGTCGCGGACCTGCAGTATGCCAATGTATTCGAATACGCAGTCGGGCATGGGTGCTCAGCAAATACTGAAGTTGACGCGAATGGAACCTGCAGTCGCGTGTGGACGGTCTGGATACCAACGGCCGAGGTGGAACGCGTAGCACCCGCACAGATCACGAGTGTTGAACTGGGCATGGCTGTCCTCGGAAGCCTGGTTGATGCCGCTGACGCAACCGCCAAGCTATCGCCGCTGGTTTCAGCGTACAGGACCTGGATTCAGTCGCAGAAAACCAAAGTTGCGGCGTTAGCGGGAGACCGAAAGGAAACCGGCAAGACGCTGATTGCTCAGGCAGAATTCGCGGCACAACGCATAGAAGCAGGCATCGCGGCCTTGGCGGATCCGGATGTACTCGAATCGTTTAAGCTCGCGAACTCCTGTATGGAAACAGCAGCGCGTCGACGGTCCGCCATTCTGAATGATATCGATCCGGCAAAGGTTGATCCGCCTGCATGGCGCCCATTCCAGCTTGCATTTATGCTTACCACGCTGGGTGGCGTAGCGAAACCTCTTCACGCAGACCGCGAGCGCGTCGATCTACTGTTCTTCCCTACTGGAGGCGGCAAGACAGAGGCCTACCTCGGTTTGGCCGCGTTTACACTCGTGCTCCGCCGCCTGCGCCACCCCGGCATACGATCCGCCGGCGTAAGTGTGCTGATGCGCTACACGCTGAGACTACTTACGCTCGACCAGTTAGGACGAGCGTCTGGTTTGATCTGCGCACTGGAACTGGAACGTGAGAAACGTCCAGAAAAGTTGGGTGATTGGCCGTTTGAGATCGGGCTTTGGGTTGGGTCAGCGGCAACACCGAATCGCATGGGGCATCGAGGCTATACTGGGCCCGGAAAAGATGACACTGCGTATATTCGGACAAAACGATACAACGAGGACAGCAAGCGGCATCCTGCCCCGATCCCGCTGGAGAATTGCCCGTGGTGCGGCACGCAATTCAGGGGCGGCGGCAAGAGCTTTCGGATGTGGCCGAGTGAAACTCAGCCGAAAGACCTGAGTGTTCGGTGCGTGAACCGGAATTGCGATTTCTCCGGCAATCGACGTTTGCCTATCGTGGCCGTTGATGAACCGATTTATCGACGTCTCCCTGGATTCCTGATTGCTACGGTTGACAAGTTTGCCGCTCTGCCCTGGACGGGACCGACTGGTGGGCTTTTCGGACTGGTTGATCGATATGATGGGAATGGCTTCTACGGGCCTTGTGATCCGCGCATGGGGGGCAGCCTTGGCGGCCACCTGCCACCGCCTGATCTGATCATTCAAGACGAGCTGCATCTGATCTCTGGTCCGCTTGGAACGATCGCCGGAATCTATGAAACCGCCATAGACACACTGGCCAGTCGCTCTGCTGCTCAACAACGGCTTCGTCCGAAGATCATTGCCAGTACGGCGACAGTGCGGCGTGCTGATTCGCAGATACGGGCGCTGTTTGATCGTGCTGATGTTTCAATCTTTCCGCCACAAGGCCCGAACCGCCGTGATTCCTTCTTTGCTGAGACGCTCACGTCGGACGTTTCGCCAGCACGGTTGTATGTCGGTGTGGCTGCTCAAGGGCGGAGTTCAAAGGTTGTCCTGTTGCGCACAGCATTGGCATTGTTGTCCGCAGGGCAGACGCTGTACGCAAAGAGCGGCGGCAAGAAGAACCAGAAGAATCCTGCTGACCCGTACATGACGATGATGGGGTATTTCAACAGCCTGCGTGAGTTGGGCGGCAGCCGGCGAATCGTTGAGGACAACGTCCGTACTCGGTTGGAGAATTATGGCAGACGCCGCCGACTGGACCCCCAGGACGATTTGTTCTCCGACCGGACAATCAACTACGAAGTGGTCGAGCTCACATCGCGGGTATCGACAAACAAGGTGGCCACAGCCAAACGCCGGCTGGAGCTTCCGTTTCATGAGAAGGAGCGTGTTGATGTGGCGCTGGCAACTAACATGATCTCCGTTGGGCTGGATATCGTTCGCCTCGGGCTGATGACTGTCTTGGGGCAACCCAAAACCAGCGCGGAATACATCCAGGCGACAAGTCGAGTGGGCCGGGACGTTGACAAACCTGGATTGGTTATCACGCTACTGAACATCCACAAACCCCGCGACCGCTCTCATTACGAGCGGTTCAAGATGTATCACGACACGTTCTACCGGGCCGTTGAACCGACAAGTGTCAAC
>JABGOW010000414.1 GCA_018645275.1 Verrucomicrobiota bacterium | reverse complement strand
GCGTGCCCACATACACGCAGGAATATGTAGCAAGTACACACTTCCGTGAAGAACCAATTTTGCCGCCATTCCCATCCGTGCACATCTGCGCCATCCGCAGTTCCTTGCATCTGCACGGAACAGAAGCTCCCCTAAATGAAACCGATCCGCCGGCTGGAGGTGACTTCGACCGGAAGTTCCTCGATGAAACGAGAAGGCTGGCAGTACATGATTCCGCCGTCGCGCATGCGACGCACCTCGGGGGTGCACAGCACGAGCTCGTCCTTTGCGCGCGTGGCGGCAACGTAGAAAAGGCGGCGCTCCTCGGCTTCGCCCTCGTCAGACTCATTCACGGAGCGCGGCGATGGGAACATGCCTTCGGTTGCCCAGATGATGATGACGACGGGCCACTCCAGCCCTTTGGCCTGGTGTACGGTGCTTAGCCGGATGGCATTGCGTTGGTCGGGGGAGAGATTCTCGGCTTCGGCATCCAGGTTGGTGAGCAGGGCAACATCGCTGAGGCACTGTTCGATGGAGTCGAACTTCTCGGTGTGAAGAACCAGCTCACGGATGTCGTCAATGCGCGAATCGTAGTTCTCGAACGAGTCCACGGCGTAAGTGTCATAGAAAGCATCGAGGAAGCGCTGGATGATGGTACCTCCCTCGCGACTCAGCTCCTCGTCGTGATAGGCCGCGAGAATGGGATCTACCTTTTCCCAGCGTGGCTGTGCCCCCTTGCGTAGTGAGTTCAGTAGCAGGCTCCGCGCTTCAGGATCGCTGGTATCGAAGCGGTTTCCCAGCTTCTTCCAGAGCTTCTGTGCGGTCATGGTCCCGACGCCCGGGAGCAGGCAGAGCAGGCGATCAAAGGCTAAGGCATCCTCGGGGCACGAAAGCACACGCAAGAGGCAGAGCATGTCCTTGATGTGCGCTTGCTCAAAGAACCTCATACCGGAGGTGATCACGTGAGGAACATGTCCGCGTGTCAAGGCCAGCTGCAGCTCCATGGCGTGGAAGTGCGCACGGTAGAGCACAACCATATCCGAAGGACGATAGCCCTCTCGCATGAAATGCTGAATTCGGTCCACGACAAAACGGGCCTGGTGCTCTCCGTCGCGCAGGCGAGCAACGGTGGGGCTGTGGTAGGCTTCGCGCGTGGCACGCAGAGTCTTGCGGAACTCCTCGGGATGTCCAGACGCACCAACAGTAGCATTGGCCAGTGCCAACACCTCGGGAACGCTGCGATAGTTCGTTTCCAGTTTGTAGATTCTTGCGTCGGGATAGCGCAGCTTGAAGTCGATGATGTTCCGGTAGTCCGCTCCGCGCCAGGAGTAGATGCTCTGGAAATCATCACCAACCACGAACAGGTTCTTGTGATGTCCGGCAAGCAGGTTTACCAATTCGGCCTGGATCCGGTTCGTATCCTGGTACTCATCGACCAGGACGTACTGGAACTGCATGGCGTAGCGGTCGCGCACGGAGGGATGTTCGCGAAGCAGCTTCAGGCAGTTCACCAGCATGTCATCAAAATCCATCGCGTCGAGTTCTCGTTTCTTGGCGATATAGAGCTTCAGAACGGCCAGCACGGCGCGTTGGTCGACGTCGTGGTCGTCGAAGTGATCGGCAATGGCGTCGCCAAGGGCTTGTTCGGAGTTGGTCGCCATGCCAAGCACGTGGAGGAGAACATCGCGCTTTGGAAACTCCTTGCTCTGTAGTTTCAGCTCCTTCACGCAGTTCGCCATCAGTTTGCGTGAGTCATCACGATCCATGATGGTGTAGTTGTTGCGGTAGTCCAACAGCGTTGCATGGCGACGGAGAATGCGGTTGGCAATGTGGTGGAATGTACCGCTCCAAGGAATGCCGGCAGGATGCCCGACCAGCTCGTTTGCACGTTCCACCATCTCTTTCGCCGCGCGGTTCGTGAAGGTCAGCAGCAGCATGCGCTCGGGGTCGATCCCCTGGGATACGAGGTAAGCCACGCGGTAGACGAGGGTGCGCGTCTTTCCCGTACCGGCCGCCGCCAGAATGAGCATGGGGCCTTCACCTGCGCTTGCCGCCGCGAATTGCTCGGCGTTCAGTTCGTTTTCAAAATCAATGGTCTTCATCAAGATGTCCTAATATGTCGGAGATCCTTCGGCAGGCTCAGGATGACTGCCCTGTATCGCGATGACCTCAGTCCGAGAGTTCGAAACGGCAATCTGAATAGCCAACGCTCAACAAATGAATTGGTTGCCAGCGATATCACACCAATGAGTCAATCGTCGCTCCCTCGAGCGAAGCGTCTACGCTCTGGGTTGCTCCCTGCACGGCCTCGACAATCCGAGTATCTATGGCGGCGAGTCCCAAGTCTCCGGGCGCTGCGCCGGCGTGCATGACAACGCGCACGACCTCGCCAACCTGAAGGGTTGCCGGCGATTTCAACAGCGCGAATGTTCCCTGTTTCTCGGAAAGCTGAGCAAGATAGCCTGCCTGAACCAATTCTTCAATGACGGTATTCAGAAAACGAACCGGAACGCGATTGGTGCGAGCGTAGGCGACGGCACAGAACTTCGGCGCAGACGTAACCATGGAACGGGCAGCTTCAACGACGACGGCCAGTGCGAGGGTCATGCGGGCCAGCATATTCGCCTGGCGGGCGTTTTGCTCCATCTTGAAGGTCGCACAGTTCTGTACGGCGAAAGCCACTTCTGCGCCGAAGAGTACGATCTGCCAGCTCATGTAGACCCAATACAACAGGATGGGCACGACTGCAAAACTCCCATATATCTTGCCATATCGGGCGGCTCCCACCTGGAGCATGGCGCAAATCGACACCCAGAGCAGAAAGAGGAGTGCAGTGACAAATCCCCCGGCCAGGGAGGCGCGGAATCGAACGCGGGTATTGGGCATGAACATGATCAAGAAACCGAACGCAAGCGTACTCATGCCGGTAACCATCAGGTTCTTGAAGAATCCCGATGCGACAAGCCGCTGCATCAACGCCGCCGTTTCATCGTCCAGAAAGCGGGTCAGCAGGTCCATCACAGGCAAGGTGGCGGCGGCGGCGACCAGGATGGGAAGAATCAGCAGCACGCTAAGGTAGTCCGTGAAGCGCCGCCAAACGGACCGGCCAACGGCGACTCCCCAAACGCGATTGAATGAGCGCTCTACCCGTCCCAACACCTCAATGACCATCCAGATTAGAACCACCAGACCCACGGTGCCGAGCTTGGCGAAGTTGATGTTGTCCACCTTTTCAAAGCCCTGTTCGACAATTGAGTTGATGCGAAGCGCGAGCTCGCTCCGAACGCCATCGTTGGTCGTGGGGTCCGCTGCAGCAGCGCCATTGGTTGATGCATCTGGATCGACCTTGAAGGTCTCCGTCCAATCGGAAACGCGGCCCTGAATCCAGTGTTTGGCAGTATCCGCGTCGCCGAACCCCCGGGCCATCGAGAGGCAGAGGGCCAGCACCGGCACAATTGCCACAAGGGAGCTGAATGTCAGAGAGGCGGCGTGCATGGAGCACTCGTCGTCCCTGAAGCCCTTGAACACAAGCGTGAGCACGCGAAGCGTACGGACGCCTACTCCCTTGAGGGCAGAAAGCGAAGTCAGCTCAATATCCCAGACCTCTTCCCGGGCGAAGTGCCAACTCCGGCGCAGCGAGTTGCCAAGATTCTGGATGTTTGTCTTGATCGCGCTAAGCTTCACTGATTGCTCCTGTAGAGTGTCCAAGCGGCAAGCGTTTTGGCATCTCGGATGTCGCCGTTCTTAATCATCGCCTCCAAGGTCTTGCTTGAAAGCAGTTCGACCTCAAGGCGCTCGTCATCGTCTGGCCGCATGGCTCCCCGATCGGGTGAGAGCTCGGCGAAGTAGACGTGCAGTACTTCCTCAGAATATCCTGGCGCGGGGTAGATTTCGCCCAGCTTCTTTAGGGATGTGGCCGTGTATCCCGTTTCTTCGGTGAGTTCGCGATGGGCGCATGCATCAGGGGTTTCTCCCGGATCGATCGTTCCGGCGACCACTTCAAGCAGCTCCATTTCAACCGCCTTGCGATACTGGCGGACGAACACAAACTGTGAGTCGGGTCGCTGTGCCAGAATGACTGCAGCTCCGGGGTGTTTGACAATCTCGCGAATGGCGCGCTTGCCGCACTCCAGCTCTACGTCCAGTACATTGACGCGAAGGAGCTTCCCCTGAAATGCCTTCTCTGAATGAAGGGTCCTCTCGTGCATAGCCCATTCTATACCCGAGAAGCGCTCTGCTGTCGATTCAGGATCTTGGGGGTGTGTGGTGTTACTCATCAGGGCCATTCAGTTCTCCGCAACACTTTCAACTACACGCCGTTAGACAAATCCGCGGTTCCTTCGGTGCCCGCGCGCCAGAAGCCAGCGCAACACTTGTGATATGAAAATGGTCACACGGTA
>JABGOW010000413.1 GCA_018645275.1 Verrucomicrobiota bacterium | reverse complement strand
GGAGATCATCGCTGTCATCGATCCCATGGACGCTCAGTTCATCACTCTCAATGTGTTGCGCGCCCCCGACAGATCGGAGTACACGGCCATCAACTTCCACCGCGAGGCGGGGAAGGACTTCGCCAATCGAGACTGGAGCGTGCGCGACAGCATCGTCACCATCGATCCCACCTTCTCTTCCACGAGCGGCGAGGGGCAGATCAACGAGCCGCAGAGCTGTTCACTACCGTACAAGCCGGGAGAGCCACTGGAGCTACGCATCTTCGTGGACCGTTGCATTGTGGAGGTCTTCGTGAACGGCCAGAGCGCCTGCCTGACCCGGGTGTACCCAGAGAACCCCGACAGTCTCGGGCTCTCCATCCAGTCGCGCGGCCGTCCGGCGGTCTGTCGGACGCTTCGGGCCTATCCCATGAAGCGGATCTTCCTGTAACCGGTGCGCTGCCGTGGAAGATGCCGAAGCCGCTCCGCCAGGCGAAGCCCCGCACGTCCGGGTACCGACCGTGGATCCAGCGCGACGAGTTCGTCTTGATCTTCCTCACGAGGTCAGACGGCGCGGGCGCCGGCTTCATCCCCAGCAGAAGGTGCACGTGGTCGTCGACGGTGTTCGCAGACAGAATCTCCGCCCCTTCCTTGCCGACACTGCCATGCAGATAGCCCACAAGGTCGCCGCGCACTGCCCCAAGCCTCAGGAAACGGTGCTTGGGCAGAGATCCGGCTCCCGCAATTCTGCCTTCCGTTTCTCTCGGCACCCCGAAGCCCATCCACGTGCTCTGATCTCGTGCTCCCAGCGGCCTGAAGGGCGGCAACTCCAAAGCCTGGGGCATCGCCCTAGGGAAACCGCCCCCCAGAGCCTTGCAGGCCGAAGGTCGGCGACATCCCACTCGCGCTCGGAGACAGCCTAGAGTCCGGAGTCCCTGCACGGTCAGACGATCAGGCCGGGACTATGGCTCGCGCTTGCAGCGCTCCAGAGACCGGGGGGGGGCTGGTTCCCAGGGCGCTGCCCTGGGCTGGTATGAATCGCCCTTTCAGGGCTCCAGAGCCAGAAAGGTCGCGACTGAACCTTGGTGCCCCCCCCAGTCCGGCCAGAAACAGGTCCAGCGTCTGCTCGAAGGTGTACCCGCCGTGCTCTCGCGCGAACAGCAGGAACTCCTTCACCCAGCGCGCCAGCTGCGGCTGGTGTTTCGGAAGCGCCAACGCCTTCTCCCACAGAATGTTCTCGTATCCTTCGAGGCCCCGTCTAAGTCGTTCGCCATAGTCACGCATAACGAATCACCCGAGCTAGACGCCGCCTCCCATAGCACCGATATTCCGGCCTAAAGGTAGCCGCGCGCGCCGGCCTCCCCAGCAGTTGGTCGGGAGTACCTGCGGAATTCGCTTGCATAGCCCCGTCGAAGAGTAAATGTATGCTGAGTGTGTTGGAACCCGCCTTGAAAAGGTCGCCGGGGTAGAATAGCAAGTTAGCCTGAAGCGAGGAAAGCAAATGACAGTACTTAGAGACATAAGTCCCGGTACGGCCAATGATGATTTCCAATATGAAGTCGCTTCAATACACTCCCAGAACGGGGATTCTATAGAGGTCCAGTTCTCCCAGATCAAACCAACGGCGGGAACCTTATCCCTTGGATTCCAAGGCGGCATGGAACATGCGATTGTTACGGTAGATTTCGGGAATCAAGATGTCCGATTCCGGACTTCAGATTGGACGCGTCCCCAACCGGGAGTCATTTCACATCTCTCCATGAGTGAGACAAAGCAGAATACACTTATATTGCGTAAAACTATTGGAGACGGTGACCTTGTGAAGATGTCCAATATTGATGTCGAATTCAACGGGACACTTATTGCTGAGGAAAGGAACTTGCATCTTCTTCCGGAGATGGGTGTATTCCTGAAGTACCACAAAGTCACAATAGATAAAGTACTCCATAAAGGAATTCCTCGCAAAGCACCCAAACATTTGCACATTGCAGGATGGCAAATGCTGAATTCAGATTCTATAGATAGCAATGTGGAATCAATACGTCGTGGAGTAACACTTGCTAGTAGACACAAAGTACAATTACTGGTTACTCCTGAAACGAGTTTGACTGGTCTATTCCCTTCTGCCAAGGTTACCCACAACAAGAAAGAAATTGCTGAAGCAGAAAAGAAGATTAGGCGATGCCTATGTCAAACCAAGGATGCCCCATATCTAGTAGTAGGACTTCCTGTCTGGAAAAAGGAACCTGACCATAGGAAAGCGCTAACACGTTTCAATGTGTCTCGCGTCTACAATCCTAATGGAGATATTATCTCTACTCATGCCAAAATCCATTCATGCGAAACGGAGTTCTGGCATGGATATCAACTGCAGGAGTTTGATGTTTACGGCGTCCCGATATGCATGCACATTTGTCATGACGGACGTTATCCCGAGGTATGGTCCCTACCTGTAATGTTCGGAGCTCGTGTTATTGTTAATCCTTCCAATGGGGGCAACATCAGCGGGAGTATCGATTCCTTTGAAGCAAGAGCCAAAAGTACAGTAACACCGACAGCACATGCTTTTTACCTTCATGTAAACGGTGGCGGAGGAAGTTTCATCTCGGGCCCTCAAAAGGGAAATAACCTTCTCGCTGTGAGTGAAGAGTGCAAAAGGACTTCGGGGTCTTCCCCGATGGTAGGCGACCCTCAAGAGTGTCTTATTGAGGCCAGCATTTCAGTTGAGGAAGCATACGGCTATTGGCCGGTGCGGTCCTTTCGTGCATCCGAGGAAGTTGCTTCAGCGTATTGTAATCTATATAGAGCCATGGGCGGAAAGAGGAGCGTCTAGCTCTATAGCTGATAGCAATAAGATGGCTAGCAATGCGCTGAACTGGAAGTTCACTCCGCTCACGGGCCGCGAAATCCAGTGCGCTTAGCCGTTGGATCTAAGGAGAATACAAAGATAATGACGTGGTACAAACAATTGCCCAAAGTCGAATTGCACGTCCACCTTGAGGGCGCGATTCCTCACGACGCAATGTTTGACCTGATCCAGAAGTACGGCGGTGATCCATCTGTGCCTGACATGCCTGCGCTGACTGAACGCTTCAGATACAAGAGCTTCTCTCAGTTCATTGAAGCTTGGTCATGGAAGAATCAGTTTTTGCGAGAATACGAGGATTTCTCGCATATTGCTGAGCTCACGGCTCGGGACATGGCCAATCAGAACATTCGCTACGCGGAGATGTTCTTCTCGCCCTCGCTTTTCGTTCGGTATGGGCTTGACGTGCAACACATAACTCATGCCGTAAGAACCGGGCTATCCCGTGTATCGGGAATCAAGATTGCTCTCATTGCGGACCTCATCAGAGACTACGGCCCCGAGAAGGAACTAGCAACACTCAAGGAACTCAACGACGTGAAAGGCCAGGGAGTCATTGGGATTGGGATCGGCGGATCAGAGCACGAGTTCCCTCCACAGCCATTCCATTCCCTGTACGAGGAAGCCCGCCAGATGGGCTTTCGAACTACCGCTCACGCGGGCGAAGCAGCAGGCGCCGAGAGCATTTGGGATGCTATCAACTACCTTCAAGTAGAACGGATTGGACATGGTACCAGAGCACAGGATGACCCGAAACTCGTTGATTATTTGGCAGAACGAGAGATTCCTGTTGAGTTATGTCCGATGTCTAACATCCGAACCGGTGTAGTTGATTCGATCTCAAAACACCCCGTTCGCGAGTACTTCGAGCGTGGGTTGATTGTCAGTGTGAATACGGACGATCCCAAGATGTTCGGGACTGCCCTAGATGAGGAGTACGCGTCACTCGAACGAGAGTGCGGTTTCACGAAAGAGGAGATTCGCAAACTTATTCTCCTCAGTGTGCAATCTTCATGGTTGCCGGTAGATGACAAAGAATCCCTAGTCGAGAGTTTCAAGGCAGAACCATCATGGAAGGAATAGACGAGATCCAACAAGAAGGTGCAGCGATCCTCCTTCGTCGGCCGCTGACCAAGTAGTTTGCTCATGGAGATGAAATGAGGAAACGGATCCAATGGTTGGCATTGCTGGCGTTGGGTGCCTTCGCAAGCGGGAATTGGGGACGGAGCCTTTGCGGGCAGTTAGCGCCAGGCGGACCGGAGCGAGTTGACGCGGATGCGCCGGACGAGGGCCGCCCCCCCTGCCACGTTGAGCGCGAGAGCCCGGTTCTTCGGGTTGGGCAGGAAACTGTGCGTGATGGCCACCTGCCCCTGATCCGCGAAGACCTCGATCGACGCCCGATCAACAAGCACCCGCAAGCGTAGCCTGTCGTCTCTCAGCTTGAGCGGGGCCTCTCGGGGCCCGCAGTGCAGGTTCGCCTTGCTGCGGTCATAGCGGACGGTTTCACCCCGAATCGTGAGCTTCACCGCTGTTGCCTGACGCATCT
>JABGOW010000207.1 GCA_018645275.1 Verrucomicrobiota bacterium | reverse complement strand
GTCTTACAATGGACGTGGATATCACAATGCGAGCAGAACACCATGCGCTCCAAACAGCAAAGAGGATCATGAAGAATCTGGGGCTCGAAGCAGGTGTGGCACGCGAGGCCGATCTCGCTGGCGGTCCACTGCTTGCCATTCAACGCAGAAGCACCAAAGCCTGCATGGTTGTGGGCAGACCGAAAGGTGAACCATCAGGAGTAGGAGTCGATCTCATTCTACCCACCATGCCATGGGTTACAGGTGCTGTTGAACGCGCACAAGAGAACACCGTAGATTTCGGATTCGGATTACTCCCCGTACTCATACTGGAAGACCTTGTGCTTTCCAAACTCTGGGCACTGGGCGCAGCACAAGTACGGGCAAAGGATCTGGATGATCTTCAATCCATATTCGATGCGGGGCACAACATCGACATCCCCTTCATTGCCGAGCACATGCACCGCCTCAATATCACAGTACCCCGGGCCGCAGAACCGTTCCTCCCGGACATTATCCTGAAAATATCGCGCGATATCATCCGCTCACGCCGCAAGAAGTCCTAATGAACGTATCAACCGCCATTGCAGAACGATTCAGTTGCCGGTCGTATAAGACCGACGCCATCCCCGGGGAGATGATTCATACAATCCTTGAGGCAGGACGCCTAGCGCCATCGGCCTGCAACCAACAGCCCTGGCGATTTGCCGTCGTGACAAGCGATGATGCCCGAACCAAGATTGTGGAAACCGCGTTTCTGAAGGGTATTCCCATGAAGTGGGCACTCAATGCCCCAGTCTTCTTTGTCCTTGGAATGGTGCGCTCAACCACAACCCACAAAGTCGCCCCGCTGCTTTCCGGCATAGACTACCCCTGGGTAGACATCGGCATTGCCGGCGAACACATGGCCCTCCAAGCCACCGAACTCGGCCTAGGCACCTGCTGGATCGGATGGATTCACAAGAAGAGGCTCAGAAACATCGTCGGCTGGCCCCGCAACATCCGCCCCGCCGCAATTCTCACCTGCGGCTGCCCTGCCGAAAACACAGACCATCCACGCCGCGGACGCCTTGAGCTCAATGCATTAACCTCCTACATCAAATAGCCCCGAGTCCGCCCCGTTCCTTCTCCAGCAAAGCTAGCAACGCCCGGAGCCGTGCAAGCGGCGGAGTGGAATCCGCCTCAACTACCGTTATTGGTATTATCCGGTTCGAGGGCTGAGGATCCCTCTGGCTGCCGCTTCTCGCTGTAGTCTATCGTCTGCGGTGAACAGCGTGGTTCCACGATCCAGTGCCAAGGCTAGAAACAGCGCGTCGTATGCACTGAGTCCGGTTTCCATTGCGAGTTCGTGTGTGCGGCTATAGAGCGTGTGGTGACTGAAATATCGGATTGGCAGTTGTTCAAGCAGCGAGACTAGCTCGGTCGCTTCATCGACCGAGAGTTCACCACGACGTTGTTTCTTCACCACAACGTTTGTGGCTTCGACAATCAGAAGTTCAGGGGCGATGGCGACATGGGTTCCGCTTTCAACACCACGAAAGAAGGCTTCAAGGCCATCGGGGATGGGGCCATCAGGAATGAACAGACGCAGCACGGCAGAGGTGTCGACCACGGCAATCATCGGTCACGATCCTCTCGAAGATCCTTAACAACGTTCTTTTCCGAGGTGCGTCCCGAGAGTTTCGTTCTATATTCTGCAGCCTTCTCGCAAACGGAGCGGGAACGGAGAGCAACATCATTCGTCAAGATATAGCGAACCTGCTCCTGAAGACTGCGATGCTCTGCTCGTGCATTCTCTGCGAGAGCCTCATAGACGGGATCGGGAATGTTTCTAAGTGTCATGGTTTTCATGATGCGTCATTGACTCCTTACTTATGACTGCATAATGCATTCATTTGGAAGAAATGTCAAGACTGAGTGGCCTGTGCCGAACTGAGTGGCTACAGCACTTTGAATGCCTCTCCGGCGGCCGACACGAATGCATCAATGTCCGCTCTGGTGTGGGCTGTCGAGACAAAGCCGACCTCGAATTGCGAGGGGGAGAGGTAGAAACCGCGTTCAAGCATGGCGTGGAAGAACTTCCCAAACATCTCCGTGTCGCACTGCTTCGCGTCGTCCAAACGTGCCACCGGTGCGCTGCGGAAGAATGGCGTAAACACACCCCCCTTGAGCGCGCAATGGAACGGAACGCCCGCGGATGCAGCGGCCGCATTCAGTCCTGACTGTAGGATTTCGCCAAGCTCCCCGAGTTGGTCGTAAGGGCGATCCCGCTTCAGAACTTTGATCGTGGCCATCCCCGCCGCAACGGCAACCGGGTTGCCGCTCAGTGTGCCGGCCTGGTAGACGGCTCCCAATGGTGCAAGCGCATCCATGACGTCAGCACGACCGCCAACGGCGCCAATGGGGAGTCCACCACCAATCGTTTTGCCCAAGCAGGTTATGTCAGGGCCTATGCCAATCAGCGTGCCGTATGTCGTCGGCCCGAACCGGAATCCGGTGATCACCTCGTCGAAGATCAGGAGGGACCCACTCGCTGACGTGACCTCGCGCAGGCTCTGCAGGAAATCAACGAGCGGCTCAACCAACCCCATGTTGCCGGCAACGGGTTCGACGATCACGGCGGCAATGGTATCGCCACAGGCGGCAAACACCTCGCGTATAGCGGCTTCGTCATTGTAAGGAACCACGATGGTGTCATCCGCTACGTTTGGCGAGACACCGGCTGAGGAGGAAATCCCGCCAGTCAGGAGACCACTTCCGGCCGCAACGAGCAGTGAGTCTGAGTGCCCGTGATAACAACCATCAAATTTCACGATCTTAGAGCGCCCCGTAACACCGCGCGCCAGGCGTAGCGCCGTCATCGTGGCTTCGGTTCCGGAGCTGACTAACCGGACCTTGTCCATGCTAGGGATCAGCTCGCAAAGCAACTCCGCAAACTCGACCTCACGCGGTGTATTGATACCGAAGCTGCTGCCGGAGGCTGCCGCTGTCGTGATGGCATCGACGATCTCGGGGTTGGCGTGCCCCAGAATCAAAGGTCCCCACGAACAACAGAAGTCTATCAGCTTCTGCCCATCGACAGTCATGATCCGGCAGCCGTTGCCTTCAGTCACATAGATCGGGGTTCCACCGACAGAGCCAAATGCCCGCACAGGGCTGTTCACCCCACCGGGAATCACGCGCTCAGCGCGCTGAAAAAGAAGGTGGGAGTTGGGAGGTGTTGGGTGGAAGGTGTTAGGCATTAGAGCTCCTTGTCATGTTCTAGCGTAAGTTCTGCAATTTGATCCCAATCTGCATCCTCTGATTCAGAACCGTATGCGGCCCTCTCTTCTCGAACAACATGTCCTGTTCGTGTTGTGCCCCGCCACTTGCTGAGTGATTGATGCAGTCCTTCAAGCATCCGCCCACACTCATCATAGCGTGTATCAAGTTCGTCAAATCGCTCCTGACTGAAGTATGCCTTCTCGTGAGCAACATCAATGTGGTGTTGTGTCTCGCGCAATTCGCCCATCGAGCGGTTTATGGCTTCAATATAGATGTTTGTGTGGCGGCTCCCCCACCCTTCGGCAAGAATGGCCGGAACCGCATTGGATGAGCGACGGACTTGCGACCCCAATTCATACATTTCATGCTTAGGAAATCGCATCGTTTCCCAATGCACATCCAAGTGCAACGCCTTCAGTTTCTGGTAAACGTTTAAATCACGGAATGAACTTAGCTTTCCCATAACGCCCTCTCTTCACCTTCCACCTAGCACCTGCCACCTAACACCTCTCTATACTGATTTGCCCAGTAGGAGATGAAGATATCGGTTCCGGCACGGCCCAAGGCCGCAATGGACTCACGTGCCATGGGATAGAGATCGCCCCAACCGCGATCGGCCGTGGCGTGCAGCATCGCGTATTCACCGCTGACGTTGTACGCGGCCACCGGAAGGTCCGTCATGTCCCGAACTCGCGTGATAATGTCGAGGTAGAGAAGCGCGGGCTTCACCATCAGAATATCGGCGCCCTCGGCCTCATCTTCCTGCGACTCGCGCAGAGCGGACCGTAGATCGGCGTAACTTGCCTGGTATCCCTGCCGATCCCCATGCTGCGGGCTCGACTTCTCAGCCTCACGGAAAGGACCATACATCGAAGAGGCAAACTTGGAGGAGTAGCTCATCAGGATGGTATCGTTGTACTGTTCGGTATCCAATGCACCCCGGATCGCGGCAACCTGCCCATCCATCATGGCGCTGGGCGCAACCACATCGGCGCCAGCTGCCGCATGCGACAACGCCACCTTGGCCAACAAGTCGTTTGCCGCATCGTTGTCCACATCGCCCCCGGCATGTAGGGGTCCGCAGTGGCCGTGCGAGGTGTAGGCACAGAGGCAGACATCGGTAATTAGAAGAAGCTCAGGACAGGCCTT
>JABGOW010000420.1 GCA_018645275.1 Verrucomicrobiota bacterium | reverse complement strand
AGCCGTCAGCAGATGCTATTCCGTGCCACCAAGAGACGAACAACTGAGGGCGTGGATCCAGTTCTCGCATGACGGTGAATTCCTCGCATCGGCTTACAGGAGGCTCGCAGAAGGGGCGCTGAGCCCCTTTTCATGCGTTGCCGATGCTAACCAATGGCGGACTTTCCATTCGCTGCGTGAGGGGAGGAGCCTGTTGCGGGGAGGTATTCTGGGCTTGCCTGTCGACGCGATATGACAGATATCTTCGGTCCAACTCGGCGCGAGGAAGGGAAGCGGATACAGCTCGCCTCCTCTCGGAAGCACGCCAGTCCCCGCAGGCAGAGCTTCATCAGCAGAAGGGGGTCCCTTGAGCGTCCAGCTTGACGGTGCAGACTTCGTAAAGCACCCAGATTCCTACGACGAACACAGGTACTATGAGGATACCGGTGAGCAAAACAACCAAGAGCTGTGTCACGGCTCTTGAGTTGTACCCAGCGTAGAAATTATGGATACCAAAGCCGCCGAGGAATAGCCCAAACAACACATACGTGCTTCGCTTCTTAACAACCGCACTATCTGACCCCAGTGGACGATTGCTCGTCAAAACGCCGCAGTGCACACAGATTGCCGCCTTGTCGAGAATCTCATTTCCGCACTCGGTGCAAAACATGCTTCCTCTCCTATTCCGACACCCCAGCCCTATATGCCTCACGAAAGAAGAGGAAGGAATCGCTATCCGCTGAATACCCAAAGTCAGCTGCTCTCTTCTGAATGAAGGATTCGGTCAGCGGCGACAAAGTCACGCCCTTCTCACGAGCCGCAAGAACGTCTTTCACGCCAGCTCTTAGACCTACTCGGGAGGGACTGCCCTCTTGGCGCATCTGCTCTCTCGCCTCCCGCCGGAACGCGGCAGTTTCCTCCCGAGGCTTATCTTCAACGAATAGGTTCGCTACACTCGCCAACACAACAAGCGCAAGTATCCCCAGGAGGATTCCCATGCCTACCTTGCGACCGTTACCTGCCCCCTTGACTTCACTATTCTGCGGTTTGCCGGTGGCAACGCCACATTTCATGCAAACCGCTGCATCAGCAACAAGTTCGTTCCCACACTGTTTGCAGAACATCGAGATTCCCTCCAGGGAGCTGTGATTCTTCCCGCGCACACATATGCATCTACTCGCCTAGCGCCGTTTGTCAAGTCAACAGGTCGCACCACCCTTTCCTCGGCACACGATTGCAGACCTGCTCTTTGCGCGCCCCCAAGACAGGTGGCACTCCATCCCTCTGTCCCGACTGGCTCAGTTCACTGCTGACCTGTGGGACGATGGGACCTCTGGGGCTCAAGCCCATCGACAAAAGCGCCTACTTCGTGGGATTGGCGTCTTGCTTGGCATTGGTGCCGAAACCGACAAACATGCGTCTTGTATGCGCATTTGGGCTGGAGAATCCTACATTCTCGCTCCTCGCTTAGGGGGGCTTCCACTTCTGCTGCCAGCGACTCATTAGTTCCTGGGACCAATAAATCCCCCGAGCGTTTCACCCAGCGATTCTGACTTGGTGGCAGGGACGGCACGGCCACTCCTGGTCAGGGCTTTGCTTCAACAAATGCAGCCTTGAAGCACGGCTCAATCTCTTCCACGGCCCGCAATCGTTCCCGTGTCGTCGGGAGCACCCATTCGCGAGGCCACGTTATACGGTACATCTGCCACTTACCTTCACGGTACTCGAAGGCTATTCTCGCAGTGGCCGTGACTGTATGGGATGTGGGGTTCTGAGGTTCGGGTGGGATGATTTTCTTCTTGCCCCCGACCTGCATGCGTATCGCGTAGCAGCATCGCCTGTCGTAGGTCAGTTGGAATCTCACGTACGCGTCAAAAGGGGTCACGAGGCTGTCCGTCTTGACAACATCGTAATGCGCTGAATCGGGGATGTAGGTGTAGATACTCAAAAAGCGCCTCCCGGTCGGCACCTTATCACGTGTCAGGCCTCTGTTCTGCCGAACCCAATCATCCGCCAGGGCTAAGTTACGCCTCCGCTGCTCACTCAGAATGCGCTCAAGGTTATCGGTGAAGGGCAGCACGATTTTCTCAAACGAAGCCTTCGGGTCCTTCCTGCATCCCCACCCGCTACAAAGGAGCAACACCCCGCAACTTACAGTCAGAATCCGGACCCGATGGCTTAGGAGCAGCTTGTTCATCTCTTCCCCTTTCTCTTCACTTGGTACGTTCTCACGGCAGCCCGCACTCACTCTAACGCGTTTCTGTTTCGCAGCAAAGTAGTCCTCTCGGGGAATTCAGCGACAGAGAACCAAACCGGCGTCTCCCTTGTTGGAGATTATGGGGAACATGGTTGCGCCGAACTCGCAAAAGGCCTTTCGGAGTGGAGTCTTAATGGCATTGCGGGATACCCCCCCCGCGCGGAAGCGGAGCAAAGTTACGAGAAAGTGAGGATGCTATGAGTTGGTACGGTCAACCGTGCCATGCTGGCAGTGAATGCCTGAGCAATCCATTCAGCAGACCGTGCATTCCAGTGCGCGACATGGACCATCCTCCCCGGTTAAGCACAAGCCTGAGACAGTTATGCCGCAAGATCCACATTCCCGGCACGTTCCCCGCCGGAAGCTATATACTGCCTATATGTCTGGCTGCATAGACGTGAGGCAACTGCGGTTGCTGTCGTAATGATCACCTCATTCCTCATCCCTTAGCCAGTCTCTTCTGGGATTGCAGGATAAGTATGCGGAGAAGCGAGGAGTCTTGTAGACAAGTGCGGGGTTTGTCGGTACTCTCTGACATCGGTCGTGCTTGAGAGAACGACGTGACAGGAGTGAGATTTGGAGGATCATGGGCAGCCCCCCAGGAAGAGTAGATTTCAGGGCAACAATATTGAGATGTAGGAGAGGAGATCATGAGATGAAACAGATCGTCGAGGGAACCGTGTATGACACCGAAATGGCCACTAGATTTGTGTCGCATGACAACAAGTCTCACTGGATATCCGATCGTGGGGCCATTTCTTCCGGAGTATTTACGGAAACGCTCTATAGAACCGAGAATGGCAATTGGTTCCAGATTAGGGAACGCCGTGTGCTCATCTTCAAGCGGGAAACCATGTTTGTACCCATGTCGGAAGAGGAAGCCTTCAACTGGCTTCATAGGTTCAACGAAATCAAAGTACTTCGTCGGTATTTTCGAGATCGGGTTTCAGAGGGTTAGAATTCAAGGCGAACATCTAACAAGTCCGGTGCTACGGACTTCGCTACGCTCGCCGCAGAAGGGCACACGTTCACGCCGCAAGTCGCTCATTCCCACTACGTTTACCGCCTGGATCCGCATACTGCCTAGTTTTCAGTCTACATGGACATGGGTTCATCGCTGCAACGAGCATGAAATCGGCAGGGAATGTGAAGGTTCCCAGTGCCCGTGAGATCGTGACATGCCCGTTTTCCAGGGGCTGACGCAGCACCTCAAGAACGTTGCGGCGGAACTCCGGCAGTTCGTCCAGGAAGAGGACGCCGTTGTGGGCCAGGCTGATCTCGCCCGGTCGTGGCATCGACTGTCCCCCAATCAGGCCGGCATCGCTGACCGTGTGATGTGGGGAACGGAACGGGCGCTCCACGATCAATGCACAGCTCCGGTCCAACGCGCCCGAGATGCTGTGGATCTTGGTGACTTCGATGGCTTCGTCGAGAGTCAGGGGGGGAAGGATCGAGGGCAGGCGCTCCGCAATCATCGTTTTTCCGCCACCGGGTGCGCCGATGAGTAGGACATTGTGGTTTCCGGCCGCGGCAACCTCCATAGCCCGTCTTACCACCTGCTGTCCTTTGACATCGGCGAAATCACGGCGGCGTTCTGGAGATTCCCGGTAGAGCGAGGCGATGTCCACATGCGTTGGCGTGGCCCCCTCCGGCGTCTGGAAAAACTGCACGGCTTCGAGCAGATGGCGGACACCGAAGACATTCACCCCGTCGACGACCCTGGCTTCCGCTGCGCCTTCGGCGGGCACGAGGACATTCGCGCCCTTCCCGGTCCGAGCATGCAGTGCCATTGGCAAGGCGCCATGTACTCGTCGAGCCGAATCGTCAAACACGAGCTTCCCGACAATCACGACACTGCGGAGACGCTCCCGGTCGAACCCATTGGCTGCCGCGACCACTCGGTGATTCGACGAGTCGAACGCGGTCCTCTCCTTATGGATACCGGCCGGTGAAATCAGACGTGGCCTCGACCATCGGAGGACATGAGCCCAGTGCGTTGTGACTGGCGTGTGACACAAACTAGGTATATTATGTGCCATTACGGTGTCACACTGCGGTCACACGAATTCCGCAAGAGTCGTAACGCCATTGAATTGCAGTCAGTTATGACTCGAGTGGTTGGTCTCCCTGAGCCGCTACCATTTTTCTCTTCTCACAGTGAGTGCCTTTCAGGGGGAAA
>JABGOW010000412.1 GCA_018645275.1 Verrucomicrobiota bacterium | reverse complement strand
GCTGAGCATGGTGCCGTGATGACGGAGTTTCCATTTGCCCGGAAGCCTGACAAGACCACATTCCCGATGCGGAATCGTATTGTGAGTGGCCTTTCGAAGGGCGTCCTGGTGATTGAAGCAGGACAACGCAGTGGTGCTGCCATCACGGCGAACCAGGCGTTATCCCAGGGACGTAGTGTTTTTGCGGTCCCGGGGCGGATCGACTCCTATGCCTCCATGGGAACGAATGCGCTGATCAAGCAAGGCGCATATCTTGTGACCGATGTGCAGGATATTCTGGAGCATTTTGAGATGCTGTTTCCACGTTCAAGTGTTGAAGTGCAGGAGAAATCACCGGGTGGAACGCGCCATGCGACGTTGTCTCCAGAGGAGACTGCGATCGTGAACGTGCTGGCCAAAGGGGAGTTGGGTGTTGACGTGCTCATCCGGGAGTCTGGAATCAGCCCGTCGAAGGTGGCCTCGCTGCTTGTGGCACTCGAGTTAAAGCGCATTGTTCGTATGTTGCCCGGGCAGAAGGCGGAGCTTGTTGGGTGAGGTGGGAGAATTGGGAGAGTCGAGAGTCGAGAGTCGAGAGTCGAAATTTGAAATCTAGAAACCGTTGTGACTTTGGCGCAGGTGCGCTGGTCTGGAGAATATAGATATGGGTAAGAAGCTAGTCATTGTGGAATCGCCGGCCAAGGCCAAGACCATCAACAAGATCCTGGGTAAGGACTATATTGTGAAGTCCTCGATGGGGCACATTCGGGATTTGCCGGTCAAGTCGCTGGGTGTTGACGTTAAGGATGGCTTTAAGCCGACCTACGTGATGGTGAAGACGCGCAAGAAGGTTGTGGACGAGCTTAAGGCCGCGGCCAAGAGCTGTGATGCCATCTATCTTGCCCCAGACCCGGACCGTGAGGGGGAGGCTATTGCCTGGCACCTGAAGGAGATGCTCTCGAAGATCAAGGCCAATGCGGAGAAACCGTTTGTCCGGGTCCAGTACAACGAAATCACGCCACGGGCTGTCAAAGCTGCATTTGAGAATCCGGTGGAGCTGGAGATGCCGCGCGTCGATGCCCAGCAGGCCCGTCGCGTGTTGGATCGAATTGTGGGCTACATGGTCAGCCCGCTTCTGTGGCGTCGCGTGCAGCGGGGGCTGAGTGCCGGGCGGGTGCAGTCGGTTGCCTTGCGTCTTGTTTGCGAGCGCGAGCAGCAGATTCAGGAGTTCAAGCCGGAGACCTTCTGGGTATTTGGTGCACTGGTTCGTAAACTCATCATGCCGTTGGAGCCGTTCTCTGTGAAGTTGGCCAAGATCAATGGCGAGAAAGCCGTGATTGGGAATCAGACGGAAGCGGACAAAGTCAGGCAGGAGCTTGATGGCGCGGCGTTGAAGGTCGCTGGGGTGAAAACACGTAATATACAGCGCAAACCACAGCCCCCCTTCATCACCAGTACGTTGCAGCAAGCCGCCTCGAACGTCTTCAGTTTCTCGCCGAAACGGACGATGGGTATTGCCCAGAAGTTGTATGAAGGTGTGAATCTGGGGCAGGGGCCAACGGGTTTGATCACCTACATGCGTACGGATTCGGTATCGCTCTCGCAGGACGCCATCACGACGTGTCGCACGTATGTGGAGAAGACGTTTGGCAATGAGTACCTTCCTGAGAAACCAAACCTCTACAAGAGTCGCTCCGGTGCGCAAGAGGCGCACGAAGCCATTCGTCCGACGGATGTCACCTTGACGCCTGACAAGGTTCGAAAGCACCTCGATGCCCCCGAGTTCAAGCTGTATCAGCTCATCTGGCAGCGTTTTGTGGGTTGCCAGATGACCCCCGCCAAGATTGAGCAGCGGACGATTGAGATCGAGGCCAGCCCCAAGGCTGCAGAGGGCGAAGCTGCAGCTTACCTGTTTACAGCCACTGCCTCTGAGGTTAAATTCCCAGGTCATCGCAAGGTGACGGGCGAGAAGGACAAGAAGAAGGCGGACAGTGATGAGCTGGATGTGCTTCCTGCGGTTACAGAAGGCGAACCGCTGATGTGCCTTGAACTGCTGTCTGAAGAAAAGCAGACTCAGCCTCCGTCGCGTTACAGCGAAGCTTCTCTGGTCAAAGCGCTGGAGAGCAATGGCGTCGGCCGGCCGAGTACGTATGCCTCGATTATCTCGACGCTTGAGCAGCGTAAATACGTTGAAATTCAGAAGCGCTCTCTGTTGCCCTCTGGCCTCGGTATGAAGACAAGCGCGCTTCTTGTCTCCGATTTGGGAGACCTGTTTGACGTCAAATTTACGGCGGCTATGGAGGAGTCCCTTGACCAGATCGAGCATGGTGATGTCGATTGGACGGAGATGCTCGCCAAGTTCTACGAGCAGTTCTCCAAGTGGATGGAGGCGACCAAAGCGCCGCCGGCGGATCAGGATGCTGTACGGCGCGTGGTTGATGCGCTGGATGCCGTTGAAGAATGGGCGCCTCCCGTGAAACGGGGCAAGCGCACCTACAGTGATGAGAAGTTCGTCAAGTCCATTGGGGAGACGTTGGAGCACGAGGAGAAGCAGGTCTCGACGCGGCAGTTTGAGGCGCTTGGTCGCATAGCCTGTCGTTACCGTGAGAAGCTCCCGGTTCTCGCCGATGTGCTGACGGCGAACGGCCTCAAAGCACTCCTTGACGAACCTCTGCCCGAGCCTCCGAGGGAGTCCTCGATCAAGAAACTGGAGCTGCTGCTCTCTCTGGAGCTGGACGAAGGCGGGCGAGATTTTGCTCAGTCGCTCGCCGACCAGGCCAAAGGGGGGCGTCGACTGTCGCCCGCACAGCTCAAGGCGCTTGATCGCATGGTGCTGGCGAATTCGGTCAAGATCGAGGGATTTGAAGGGCTGAAAGAGAGCCTGGACTTGGTAGGGCAAGAGCTTCCTGAGGACAATGAGAGCCCCGAACTGATTCAACTGATGTCGACCGTAGAGGACTGGAAGCCCCCTGTGAAGCGCGGCAAGCGCGAGTTTAATGATGAGACCTTCTTTGCCTCTCTAAGCCAGCAGCTTGGGGCTCGCGGATACCTCTCTGATCGTCAGCGAGCTGCGCTCAAGCGCATGATTCGCCGCTATCGCGAGCAGGTTCCCACCTTTGAAGAGGTGGCTGAACGTCTGGACCTCAACGCAAAACCGAAGCGGTCCTTCACGGGCAAGGGCAAGGCAGAAGCGCAGCCAGTGTCTGAGGGCGACGCGTCGTAACGGCGGGCCCAGAGGCGAGAATACCGGGAAGTCGGGAGCGTTCCAGGTGAGCACCATGCAGCCAGATGAAGTGATCGCGTCCGATCCTGCGGTTGCGGGGTTTGTGAACTACTTGGATGTGGAGCGCAATGCGTCGCCACACACGCTTGCAGCCTATACGCAGGACATCGGGCAGTTTGTTGTGTTTGCCTGGGAGACGGTAGAGGTCCCGTTCGATTGGCGGGGGGTGGACCGCTTCCAGGCGCGTCGCTTCCTGATGGAGTTCCAGCGTTGCGGAAGTGCTCCTGCTACGACAGGCCGCAAGCTCGCGAGTCTGCGTTCGTTCTTCAAGTATATGGAGCGAGAGTCCCTGATTGCGGCCAACCCTTTCTCCGGACTCAGAGCTCCAAAGCAGCCTCGAAATCTTCCAAATGTGCTTTCCGTCGAGGAGGTTAGCCGTCTTCTCGGAGCGCCGGCACGCGTTTATGATCGCAAAGCACGAGGGTCTGAGCAATACGCTCAGAATCCTCTGCATCCCTATTTCGCGCTACGCGATGAAGCCATTCTGGAGCTGCTCTATAGCACAGGCGCGCGTGTGAGCGAGGCGGCAGGGCTGACGGAGAAAGACATGGACTTGCTGGGCGGTTTTGTTACCGTCCGGGGCAAAGGAAAGAAGGAGCGGCTATGTCCGCTTGGCGGGCCTGCAAGCCGTGCGATCCGTGAAGCCTTGGAAAGCGCGAATGCCCTTTGGGGTGGGGAGCGCAAGGTCGCGAAACCGTTGTTTCGGAATAAGCGGGGAGAGCCAATAACGACGCGCTCGATTGAGCGCATGATGAAGCCGTATTTGGCAGAAGCCGGCCTGAGTTCTGAGTTTTCACCGCACGCGTTGCGGCATTCATTCGCGACACATCTGCTTGATGCGGGCGCCGATTTACGCAGTGTTCAGGAGCTCCTTGGGCATGCAAGTCTCTCGACGACCCAGATCTACACCCATGTGACGATTGAGCGACTGAAGCGAGTCTATCAGGATGCGCATCCACGGGCGTGATGGGTGCGGGAAGGGCTGAGGGCTGAAAGGTGAAAGCTGAAATGGGGAGGGTTCTGCCGTCTTTCTGGGGCAGTTACGGAGAGGTGATTTGAGAGATTCTCTGGTATGGTTTGCGTACAATGTGCTGTTTGGGATTGGGTTTGCGCTCATGCTGCCCAAGTTCCTCACTCGCATGTGGCGGCGGGGCGGGTACCGTACAGGTTTCCTGCAG
>JABGOW010000113.1:6361-30890 GCA_018645275.1 Verrucomicrobiota bacterium | reverse complement strand
ACGCCTGAGGAACGGAAACAGCACGCCGGCCACGAACAGGCCAACGCCCTCGGACATGGCGTGATTGTTCTGCTGCAGATGCGCATAGACATGATTCGCCGCAATGCGGTCGGCATGCGTGGCGATGATTCTGATCAATCGCCCGAACCGCTCCGGCGTTGTTGCATCGCTATCTGCGACTGCATGCAGACCGAAACAGCATGCCATGATCCGCAGGGCCATTTCCTGACCGCATTTCCAATGAGGTCCGGTGTTTGGGGGATTGTGCTCGTAAAACGAATGCACAAGTTCCCAGAAGCCATTTGCGTAGCGCTCGTCCCCTGTCGCTCGATAGGCCCGCCCGAGGATGTAGGCAGCGGCGAAACGTCCCGGCTCCCAAACATACTTGATATCGCCGCATTCCGGCGACCACATGGGCTGCCGAGACCAGTGCAAGGCGTCATCGACGCGCCCGCCGGTGAAGGGATTGAGCTGCCAGTCGGGAGGAAATCCCGTCTCGGCAGCCAGGTCAGAAAAATAGGTCGTCCGGCCCGCCAGAACCGCGTCCGCAGCGTCTCGCAGAGCCGCGAGGCCGTCGTCGCCAAGGACGCCATGGAGGGCGGTGGTGGAGCCATCCGGTGAGGCGTCGTCGCTCCAGAAGCATGCCGATGACTGCTTCCACGCCGCAAACAAGGCGTGATTTTCAGGTCCCGCCTCGTTTGAAATTGAGCACGCGGCTTCACGTTCCTGCCATGGTCGCGCCGGGAAGCGCCGAGCCAGGACTCCGCTCTTGACCTGCGCCTCGTATAACAACCGCCGGCTGACCCAAGCACACCCGTTTTCCTTGAGGCTATGAATAAAGAAGTGCAACATACTAAACGGCGGGGGGGACGAAATCCTTGTACCTCTCTCCCGGTTCCAACTGTCGGATGACTCTTGCGGGACTGCCAGCCACAATAGTGCATTCAGGAACGTCATGGTTGACAAAACTATTGGCTCCGACAACGCTGTTCGCACCCAGCGTGATCTCGCCAACGACAACGCTGTTTGGGCCGATAAAGACACCGTCCTGAATGACAGGCACGCCCGCGGAGCCTTCTTTCCGTCCAATCGTTACATTCTGCGAGACCCATACATTCTTGCCGATTACGGCCCTGGAGTGGATCACCACGCCTAGCCCCCAGTAAGCTGCGACAAAACCCTCACCAATTTGGGCCGAGCCTGGAATCCACGTGGCGAAGAGAAGGCGGGTAATCCATGACAATACCCGTGCCGTCCGCGCAAACCCATGCCGGTACCACCAGTTGGCGAAGCGATACGTTGCGACCGGTGGCGAAAGGTGCACCGTGTTCGACAAGGAATGGAATTCGTCGGCAACAGGAGTTTTCAATCCAGGACCTCCAATCCGGCGTTTGATTCGGCGGCCTCGTGCATGGACTCGGGCCACAGGCGGGCATAGGCATCATTGATGCGGGAAGCATATGACTCGAAGGTGTAGTCCCCACGCGCCGCAGCGCACTGTTCAACCATGGTGCGGCGCAAGCCGGGTGTCACGGACCACTCCACGAGGAGGTCCGTGAGTGCGGAAACATTCCCGAGTTGCACACTTGCACCTACCCCCAGAGTGCGAGTCAGTTCCGCCATGTGAGTCTCTTCGCCGACGATGACAGGAATGCCGAAGCAGATTCCCTCGCAGAAGCGGCAGGCCAGGTGGATCTGCTTGTCGTACGAGTTGTCGTATACGGCGTACAGCGCATCAACCTGCCCGTAAAGCGCGGGGATGTCATTGTGCTTGAACTCCCCGGCGTAAGAAACAAAATCGGTCTCGGCGGCCAGCCGCTCAACCCGCAGTCGCTCCAATCCTATGCCAGCGAACAGGACGCCGATTTCAGCCCCGCGGATTCTCGCTTCTCGAGCTGCCGCGACCAGAGTCTCAATACCCAATGCCCCCTTGAACGCACCGATGTAGCCGATCGTCATGCTGCGGACGTGCGCTCGGGCCGAGAAGCCTATGAACGACTCGCGCGTCGGCGCGTTGGGGATGTGCACAATATTCGCCTCCTCAGGAACCAGCCCGAACTTACGCAGGAACTCGGACTCGAACCCCCGCGACGTGACGAAAGTGAGTGCAACCCGGCGATAGAGCCGGCGTTGCAGGGCTATCATCGGCCCGGTCATCATCCAGGCCGCCGTGTCTTGCAGGGTGTAGCCGAGCTTCGCGCGGGGGAGAAATACTTGCGCCAGGCGGGCGGCAATGAGCATTTCTAGGTTCCATGCGTGAATGATGTCCGGCTTCAGCCGGACTGCCTGTCGAGAGAAGAGAAAGAACATCACCAGCCGGTTGAACAGTTTTCCTATGAAGCGCTTGCCGTCGGGCCAAGTGATGGGTACGCATTCTTCCGGCCGAATGAGGTCGTTCATCGGCACGCTGACCCGGGAACGAGCACGGTTCATGTACACCAGGCGAACGCGGTACTCATCCTGTGCGTTGAGCAGCCTGAAGACGTTGACCAAGAGAAGTTGCGGGCGGTTGGCGAAGAGGAATACGATCTCCTTGCGGCGCCGCTTCTCGCTGCTTTTGCCGGGGCGCTCCGGCGAATCACTGAGCTTGGAGGCGGTGAAGAGATTCGCCGTGGAGGCATAGGCTTTACGGAAGCCGGGATGGCCACAGCGGCGATACAGGTGGGCCCTGAGCCGTGGAAGCGTCGCATGCCACAGCGCGCCAAACAGAAGCCGATGTCCCAGTGCCATGTGGCGGGCGCGCACAATGCGAACTTGGGTCCTTCTCTCCGCTGCAGCTTCAGGCGCAGCCGAAGTGCCGCCGTCCTGGTAGCTGGTACCGACAAACGAGGCATGGCGGTAGGTCTGTCCCTCTTTGATGATCAGGCGAAGCAGCAGATCGTAGTCCGCCAGGAGGGGAAGACTCGCGTCGAAGCGGCCGAAGCGGGTAAAACAGTCGCGCCTAACGAACGTTGCCTGGTGACAGATAGTTTTGCGATACAGGAACTGTCGCGACAGGTGCTCCGGATAATGCAGAACAATGTTGAGCAGCCGATTGTGCACGTCGCAATACACGACCGCGGGCCGGTCGGCGGACAGAACGAGTGATGCCAACCGGCTCAGCACGGCGGCGTCATAGAAAATGTCGCCCGCATTCATGAAGACCACGTAGTTCCCCGAACACTTTTCCAACGCTTGATTCATGGCGTCGTAGATGCCGTCGTCGGGAGACGATTCAACACGTATGCGGGGATCTTCCCAGTGGATGGTCTGCGTTCCATCTTCTGAACCGCCATCCTTGATGAGTAACTCATAGTCGTCGAAAGCCTGGCTCAGCACGGAGTCGACCGTTGACGCAAGGTCGTCCCCGGGGTTCAGGCAGACGGTGACGATGCTGAAGAGAGGGCTGTGCGGCTTATCAGGATTGGTCATGCTGGATCCCAAGATCACTACGAAATACGCGAGACAAAAGCATCTCTGCCTGTTTTGATGACGGCGGCATGTGCCGGGGCCGGGCGATGTACAGGCCCACCGCGCAGGCCTGGCGCGTTGCTCCTCAACGCAGAAGGATTGGAAGAAGCCGGCCTCGTCATTGCCGTGGCATTGGCAGGTATGCTCCAGGCATACGCAAGTCCGAGAAAAAACATATTGATCGCCATGATTTGCCCATCTTTCCAGATGTCTTCGGCCATCGCGAACAGTGTCCAATTGATAACGATGAGTATGGAACTCAAGAAGACGATCGAGTCAATTGCATTTGTGCTTCTCCGCATCCGCCGATGCGCCTCGCGCAGGCCCCAGATCAGGATCGACAGGTAGAAGATGAGCCCAGGAAGCCCGAACCGATGGAAATACCACCCGAAATCATTGTGAGAACTGGTTTTCATGGCTGCTTTGGCCGGCCCGCGACCGACTAGAAAAATCGCAGGATTTTCGAGCGCATCAAGAAACGGGGCCTTCAAGTCTCGGGTACGTGCATGAGTAGATGACTCGAAGGAAATAGTATCCGTCTGCAACACACGTTCTTGAAACGCCTCTTGCGCCTGATCTGTCAGCGCGATGTTAACAATAAAGCCCAAAACACCCAAGGAGAACACGAGCGCCATGGCGCGCCCAAGCATCGCCCCCTTGCGTGGCAGAAAAAAGAAGGATGCCGAGAGGACGCATACCCCTGCGAGGGCCGTCGTTCGCGACAAGGTATAGAACAAGGCAAGCACTACGGGCACGGCCGCGAGTCGTGCAAAGAGCTTCACCGCTTGCTTGGGGTGTGTGAGGGATACCGACACCAGTAAGGACAAACCGCAGACGAGGAGGAAGCCAAAACGGCGGGAGTCGCCATGTGTCCCGCCTATGCGATTTACAATCCGGCCACTTTGCAGGCCGTAAACGACCTCACGCACGGAATAGTAGGGCGTCAGCCAACTGTTCACACCCAACAGGTTGTGAAACTGCAGAATGCCCACCGCCGCACTCAGCGTGAAGGCCAGTATTGCGACTGCGATGCACAGGCCGCGGCCCTTCTCGTCCCTGACCGATTGTGCAACCCGAAAGATCAGGTAATAGCGAAACAGCATCGGGAGAATCATCCAGTCGTTCAGGATGAGTTGCGTCCCATACAAAACGGGCGACAACGCAATGGATACAAGGGCGAGCCAGCCCATCACCATGAAGGCATTGCGAATTCTCAGGCTGCTCCGATCAAGTGGCCACCGGCGACCGTAAAACGGGAACAGGAAGAGCAGAAACAAGCCGAGCACAAGATCCACTCCGCTCAACGCAGGCATCCCGGATATCGGTTGAAACCCGGGCGAGAGGATCGCCAGGACGATCAATGCGGCTGCAAAATACGCGTTCATACGTGAACTGCCTCCGCGAGGCAAGTAGAGCCCTGCTCCCGGGGCGAAGCGATCCCGTTTCTTGTCAGAAGGCCATTCAGATCTCTGTCGATGATTGATAACAGCATATCCCCGCGCTTGTCCCAAGTGTTCTCCGCTGCGATCCGGGCCCTTAATTGGCGGTACTCGTCGCAGTCTTCGTGATACGCACGGCGGATTTGCTCGACAAACTCTTCTGCCGTCTTCGCTCTGTAGATGACACCCTCAGGGAGCTTGATGTAGTGGGGCAGGTCTGACATCACAATGGGTCGCCCAGATGCCACATACTGGAATATCTTGCTGTTTGTGGTGAGGGCTCTGACCTCAGGAGAGTCTTGACTATACGGCATGAGCAGCACATCCATCTCCAAGAGCTTCTCCCGGAATGCGGTTCCGATAAGAGGCGCGACATGGCAGACGTTCGGGTGCCGGAGCAACTTCTCATAGCGGGTGTCCTGCATCGGCCCAATGAGATGCAGCTTCATATCACGCTCCCGTTCAATGGCGTCCAGCCAGTCGTAAGGCAAGCGGTAGTTGATGTAGCCCGCGAAGGCCACATCGATTCGCCCGTTACCATTCTTCCGCGGACGAGTAATTGCGTCCCATTCATGCGCATGGAACAGCATGTCAACCTTTGGGTTTACTCGTTTCAGTTTGCTACGTAACGGGTAATGAGGGGTAAAGCACCGATCGGCACGACGCGCGACCTGGTTCTCATAATGCTGAAACAGATGCCCCTGGTACCAAGCTTTCAACGGGTTTGGGCTTGCCTTCCCACGCTGCATGCGGGGAAACTCGTCAACGCAGATGTAGCAGCGCCTGTCGAACGTCGGAATCCGCATGAGCTCCGGGAAATCATAGACGAAATTGAACAGAAGGCGCGGCGTGCCGGGTAGGTCTTTGACGGCAGCACCGATCTCAGCTGCATAGCGGCGGTTGGTGCGGGCATGCGAGAACGGGTCGTTTGCCCGCAGTCTGGGCGGCGCACGAAACCTGTCGGTCGGAGTGTAGACCGCAAGCCGCTCGCCGACACGTCGCCATTGCCCTTCCGCATGCCCTCGCTGCCCAGTGCAAAAGTATTCGATGAACACAACATTGCACCATCGCATCAACTGCCGGGTCACCTGGTGCCGCATCCTCGGCGGCTCATCCCACCGCGTCCCGGCAACGACCACGGCCAAAGGAAGCTTCGCGTTATGGAAGATGTCCATGGTGGCATCTACATGCGAGGGAGATGTAGGGCTTTGTTTCATAGTGCGAGTTCGGTTTCTCTCCCTGGCGAAGGAGTAACAACGGCGACGGAACCAATCACTTGAGCCGGATTGCCCCCCACGATCGTGCCAGGCATGACGTCTCTGGTGACCACAGAGCCCGCGCCGACGACCGCTCCCCGCCCGAGTCGCACACCTTTGAGAACGATACTCCTGGCACCGATAAAGACGTCGTTCTCGATGACTACCGCGGCTGTCTTTGCTGTTGCGGCATCAGACGGTGAATTTCGGACATCCGGATCTATAGAGTGGAAGTCCGTGTCCACAATGATTGCATCTGCGCCGACCATGACTCGATCTCCGATCGTGATTGAGTTCGCAGCACAGACCGTAACACCGCTTACCCAGAAGTGTCGACCAATAGTGATCTTCGCCTCTTCTGTCAATGTCCGAAGGATGACCGGGTGGGCAACACCCAGCGAAGTATCGCACGCGCGAGACTCGAAACGTGCATCGTCGCCGATCATGATTCGTGAACCCTCATGCGCGCTGATAATTGGAAAGCCGTGCAGTTGACATTTCTTCCCCACACAGACCCTGGAACCCCACCATCCCAAGCGCAACGCTATCTGTGCAAGCAGATCAGCCGTCATAAAGGGGTAGCGGCGAAAGTTGACTAGACGGCACCAGGTGGTTCTCATTGCTGCACCGAACCGGGTTCGATCGGAAATAACTTGCGTTTGCCTCTCCATTATCTCTCCGTCTGAAGGCCTTTCATGCCTTAACTACTGCATCTCCGCGCAGATGATCAGTAGCGGGTCGACTGGCGAAAAAGAATGACGTCATGTCGCACCTGAAGTCCGGTCTCCGCCTGCAGCGCAGATCAACAACTCCTCGAATCCGGCCCCAACCGCATCCCACGAAAACTCCTCCGGGGCGCGCTTCAGCCCTGCCTGCCCCATCCTGCGGCGCAGGGCCTCATCACACAGCAGTTTCTCCATACAGGAAGCGGTTTCTCTTACGTCCTCGGGGTCGTCGACCAGGAACCCGTTGGCGCCGTGGCGGATCACATCGGGGACACCCCCGACCCGGCCACCGATTACGGGAATACCACACGCTCCGGCCTCGAAGTACGTGCGGCCCATGCTTTCCTCCCGAGAGACGAGTACGTAGAGATCGGTCGCCTGATAGTGTTTGCACAGCTCGGTGTGTCCCAGTTTACCGACAAATAGGATGCGATCAGCAACACCCAGACCTGTAGCCAGTTCCCTGAGTGCATTCTCTCCCGGGCCCGTTCCGGCAATCACATGGTGCAGTGACGGAAACTCCACCGCCAAATGCGCCACGGCACGAACGACGGTGCCCATGTTCTTGCTCTCAATCAGGTTTCCGGCGGTCATCACAAGTGGCACGCCCGCAGGCAACCCGAGCTTCCGTCGTAGCGCCTCCTTGTCTGAACATGGTTGAAAGCGCTGCACATCGACTCCGCCCACGACGGTCTCGATGATGCGTTCGGGCGCCCCTTCAGCCAGAAGCTGCTCCCGTGTCCACCCGCTATTGGCAACGACAGTGCGGCTCGCACACAGGCTCGTGATGACGCGAGACTTTCGGATGGCCATCTCGCACTTCCCTACGGCTGTCTTGATTCCCTGCCCGGGCACCCGGTACAGCAGACTCCTGAACAGCATGTTATAGCCACACCAGGGGCGCAGGAAATCATTGCCGACCACGCGCGTGACAACCGGGAACCGTGTGGCAAGACGCCTGTCTGCCAGCCCTGCCGTACATGCATGGATGACGTCGGCCCTGAAGTTCTGCGCCGCATGCTCAAGAATGCGAAAGTCGAGAGCAGGAAAACGTTTGGTCAAGAGGGGACGGACCTCAAAGGGTTCACTCACGTAGGCATCCGGATGCCTCGCCGTGCGCAGGACGACGACCAAGACCTCATGCCGCACTCCCAGAAAGCGGGCGATATTGATGGCATGCGTCGCCATCCCGCCGAACACGTTTGGAGGGAACTGGTCTGTCGCTATGACAATTCGCATACAGGTGCACCGACATGAAAAGGCTACAAATCGCTCGGCCTATTGCAAGTCTTGATGGGTCCTCAATAGGCGGACGAGCGGAATCAGGGGGCGCTTGATAGTGTAGATTGCGTTGTCCATGTACACTTGGAGCAAGGCCTCCTCGGCGCCTTGCAGTTGGATCTTGAGACGCTCAATAACTCGCGACTTGGGCACACGCCACTTTCCATGAACGCCGCGTGCTGAAATGTTCTGATCGTGATTAACTAATAGGAACATCGGCCTATCAGCAAAATGCACAACGTTTCCATTCTCGCTGATCTTGCTGTGATTGAAGTGATGGGCAGTGTCGAAATCAGTGCCACGGCAAAGAGCAACGCACGAAAAGAACATGTTCGCCCGATCTTTGTAGAGATACGTTTTCCCTCCATGGTAGCAATAGCCAAGATCACAATTGATGAACCCATGGAAGTGAGGATGATCGAGAACATACTCGCGAATCCGCTGCATGAAGTCTGGAGTCATTGCATCATCTGTATCAAGGCGCGTGGTAACAATCACCTTTGTGTCAGCCGCAGTGTGCTCCCGGATGATATCACAGAGACGTTCCCCTGTGAACAGATCCATAAACACCGGTGTTAACGGAGGGCATCTTTCAGTCCACTTCGCCACTGCCTCAATTACTGGGGCAGGCGTATAGGTATCGTCAAAGAAGACCAGCCACTTGAAACCGGACTCCACCTGATTGGTAATCGAAGGCAGCGCAAATTTTTCGAAGAGCGCCAGTCGCTCAAGGCACCACGCGGGGTCAGCCCCCCAGTGCTTCTCCTTCCAAGGCATTCTGACATTGAAGCGCGTGAGTAGGAAGTGCTGGAAGTTTGGAGCTTCTACAGCAGACGTTTCTTCACTGCCGTCCACTTCCGAGCCGTCTGTCGTAAAGTCGTGTGCCACTGCAAATCCTCCTGATTAGACCAACCTTCGTACTCCCGTGAGTCAAAACTCAGTGGCGCGGAGCAGTTTCGTTGCTTGGGATGCCTGCCCTCTCGTCTATCGTGAATATGGTCGCCCGATCCCTCTTCTTTCTCCGCGAGTCGGGAACGGGACTGGCCGGATCGAGCCGGCTACATGAGTCGGGCATAGCGTCATTAAGACCTGATGTAGGCCTCCACCCTATTCCACATCTGGTCTGTTGCCTGCTTGAGTTCCTTTGATTTTCCCAAGAGATGATTGTGCGCCGATTCGTACTTACCTGGACCTGCGATGGAATGAACAAGCACCCCGAGCTCATCGGCGGTGACTCCAGTATCAACCGAATAGCGTGACCAGTCATAGTCGTCGAACAAATACCGGTATTTGTGACTCCACGATGTACCGATTGTGGGAACACCCTGAGAGAGAGAAGACACCAACGCATGGTAGCGTGATCCAATCACTAGACGTGCATTTCCAATAAGGGCTTTTAGGGTCAACGGATCGTCCTCTGTGACCAGGGCCGGTGCACTTTCCCCGAGCAGCGCTAGCAGTTTCTTGGCGAACACCACATCACCTCTGAGCTGATGCAACAACAGAAAAGGTGTTAAGCCCGAAGCGCGTACAACATCTATGCAAAGGGCCAAGAACTGGCAATAGGCATCCTCAGCGCTCTCATTGCCATGGCGCACCATCTGGGAGTTCGGAATGATGGCGACATCTCCCGAGTCGCAGTCAACATTCTCCCGGGGAACAAGAAGGTTAGTGAAGTCAGGAGCATAGCACACCTTTCCGTCTTCGCGCACCAAACTCCTGACGTGGTCGTAGGACTCAGGATCTCGCGCGAAAATCAGTCCACCCGAGCGCAGGATCTTCTCACAGTCCTTCCTTTTGCCGCAAGCTTCGAAAGGGCCAAAGGCTTGCGGCAAAAAGACTATCTTCTTGCCGCTTCTTTCGGCTCGTACAAACCGTCTGGCAGCTGCGGATAGATTAGACGCAGGCCAGGAATCACCGTACGCAAAGCCAGAAGCATCTAGAATAACATCGATTTCGTCTACGCTCACCAAACCGTACGATTGCCGGAGCTTCCCGGGTAGCAGCTTTGCCGTCAGCAGGCCTCTTCTGCCGCCAAGTTTGTGGTGCAGTCCCAAACGTGTTCGCCACTCATAGGGGCCAATGTTGGGTTTGACAACAAACCGACTATCAGGCAGTGACGCCCGCAGACGCCCGACAATGGCAGAGAGCATCATCGCGGCCCCCTTGTTGCCAAACGAGACACCATTGATTTCAATATTCATCGGTTCTATTCCTTTCTCCCTCCGGGCGCCTATCAGCCACGGTTGGCATATCCCCGCACAGTGCGGCCGGTATGCTGTCAGAACGGTACTTTCGTAATCCTTAGCACGTCGCGTTCCCGTTCCCGCTAACGTCGGGAACACAACAGTAGAAGCTTGTGAAGGACACCCCTTGGAATCCGCAGATATGGACGTAACCGACGTTCCAGTTGCCGTCTTCTCAAGGCCTTGCCAACGCCGGCGAATACAGCTTCCCGTGATGAGCACCTCCCCAGACGAAACGAGTGAAGGAGATCTCGCTTGGGACCTCCTATTAGAGGAACGGCAGGAGTCTGCGGTTTCACCTTCTTCCAGTAGTTCGGCAACGGGCTCCCCAACCTCTCCCAGGCTTCCATGTACGCGCGCCAATGCGCCCTCTTGTATTTGATGCCTTGGCCCTGCAGGACTTCTTCGTACTTGATTGCTCGTGTCTTGATCGCCGTCTGTTGCCGTGCAGCGGAGACAATGTCCTTGCCCAATTGAGTTCGCGATACTACGACCGACTCTCCTGACACCAGATCAGCTCCGTTAATTCCGTGTGGGTCACCGACAGTAATATCCGAAAACACATTCATCTTGTCGAAGCATATCCTGCAACGAGCCGGCGTGAAATAGTCTTTGATGCGCGTTCGATTCCAGGACGGCATGACACAGGACCTTCCGCCATCTGAAAGCACATGGACGTCACCAGGCCAACCGGAGACGGACTTATCTCTGTAATGAAATGTTGCATTCGTCCCCTTGGGAAGCCCCGAGGAGGCTAGCAAGTAGTCGAGCGCCGCGTACGTAAGAATCCGGTCGCATATAAGGCCAATAGTGAAGCCAATCTTCTCCCGGATCCACGGGAAGCGATCCATGACATTATGCAGACCGTGAATGTGACATGGCAAAGCCACCACCCCTACTCGTCCCTCAATTTGTGGCAACTGCTTGAGAAAGGTCAGCAATGGGATGGGACAGTACTTTGATTTCTGCGAGTCGAGAAGTTCTGCCTCCGTGCGTGCGATTCTAATGACAGGGCGAGGAGGACAGCCGTAGCTCATACTTACGGTAACAGCGCCTTGTATTCGACCCTCTTGCAGGGCATGGGCTAGGATACCTGAGACAACGCCCCCGCTCGAAGAGTTGCTAAACAGGGCCTCATTCGTGGCGCGCCCTACACACGTCTCCAAAGCAACACCAGCGAAGGCATCTTTCGGCATTCGCCGGAACAGATCATTGCCGAAGGTAAGGCTTGGGCATACACGGGAACACAACCCACAATCGTTGCAGCGACCGTCATCAACTTCTGGCATGCAGTGCCCTGCCGCAGTCTCAACGAACTTAATGGCGTCCGCCGGACAAACCCCCACGCAGGCGCCGCAGGTATTGCAGATCCGCGCAGCAGAGATATCGGATATATTCGACGGCGTCATATCTGTGCCATATTGTGACATAACTCTAGTCTCCTGGCCTCAAGACCGAGAAGCGCATTCTGTCCGAGCCATAGCGGGCAGTTGTGTCCAAGGCGTTGAGTGGGGGGGTATCCTCCTCGCGGCAGTGCTGTGCAGAGCAGACTCAAGCAGTGTGGCGATTTCATGCACTCGGTTTCTCCAGCTATTTTCCTTCGCCACTGCCGCTCGTCGCGCGACTGGCTCTGGACCTGTCTCGTTAAGAGCGGATTGGATGACCTCCAACCATTCGCCGGGGCGTTCAGCGAAACTTAGTATTTCCCCAAACTCTCGCAGATTGAGAAGAGGGGTACTCACCACTGGTTTGCCGCAGGCGAGATACTCATGCAGCTTCATGGGGTAGATGTACTTGGTGTAATCCGTCACTCGGTAGGGCATCAGGCAGACGTCGAAGCCCTTGATGTACAGGGGGACATCCTGCGAGTCCTTGCCGCCGAGAAAGTGGACGTTGGGCTCCTGGCGCAGAGCCGCGACGTCTGCAGCGATGTCCGCGTGCTCATTGCGCACCGGTCCGACCAGAACGAGTGACCAATCGCGCCTTTTGCGGGCGATTGCCAGGAGCAGCGGCAGGTCAATGTGGCGCTTGATATACCCGACGTAGCCGATGCGATGGTGCGGGATGCACCGCAGGTCGGCCGGTTCCGCGGCCCCGGACTCCATCACCTTCGAGAATCGTTCGAAATCGACGCCGTTGGGCATGTAATGGGTATTCGGGTTGATGTGGCCCTTCTTCTTGAGGAGTGTTTTCGAGTGGATGAACACCACGTCGGATTTCTTGAGAAGTCTCATTTCCTCGTCGGCGATCGGCGCATCCTCGCTCGGCGAGAAGCTGTATTCGTCGTCGATGTGGTAGCAGAGGAGATCATGGGGAATCCGCTCGGCATATTTTGCAAACTCCGGACGCCAGACGTACAGGATGACACGATCAATATCCATATCCCGGATGAGTCGCTGGATTCGGGCAACGTACCTTCGCTCCCACCACGCGTTGTAACGCCGGAAGCAACCTGCAAGCAGCCCTGTCTTCGCATAGCGTCTCTTGTAGTCCGCCGGCAGGCGCGGCGCATACGCCCAGCACCTGTCGTTGACCACCTGCAAACCGCGCCCGGTCAGGGCCGCCCGAGTTCCCTCGTTCCGCCAAGTGTCCACGTAGGTTGGGGGAGACACCCACAGCACATTGGCATGTTCTGACAATCCGCTCACCACGTGGTGCCGTGACTGCCAGATATCGCCCCAGAGATCCGGCACGAAGGCCAGGATACCCGTTCCGTCCTTCGTCGCCAGAGTTGATCTTCCCAAGTCTTCCCCAGAAGCCTTTGAATTGTCCGTGTCCGAAGCCAACGACGTTGAACATTTCCAAGGGAGTTGCCAACGGGACTGGACGTACTGTAGGTACAGCAGATACAGTGCCCGTTTCAGACCCAGTCGCCACAGAATGCGATCAACGCAAAGGCCGTATTCGCGCTGGAGATCCCGTGATCTCTGTGCCGCCGTTACGATGAGTTTCATAAAGTGATACTGCCTTTGCCGCAACAGAGAGGCATTGGCTCGCCGGCCTCGTGCACTGTTCAGCCGTGCGTGCTTGTCGAGGAGTTGGAGTTTGCTCATGGCCATTCGCAGCCCATCACCGGTAAGTGAGGCTTGGCCGCTCCTGTTGACATATGTCAACACCTTGGGCACGTACGCTACGGAGCCGACCTCGCATAACCTATAAAAGAAATCCGTATCTTCGCATCCGTGTACAAATGACTCATCGAACCACCCGATGCTTTCACCGACGTCTCGTTTGAAGAGGGTATTCAACGGGGTTAACGTTAGCGAACCAGTCAGCATCCGTTCGTAACCGTCGCTCAGCAGCCGAGTCTCGGCACCCTCCTGCGGGTGAGGCCAAATTGGAATGCCTGTGTCCTCGCCATCATCACCTATCAGGTTGCCGTGGCAAAATGCGCACACCGCTTCCGGGTATTCCTGTAGCACACTTCCCAACTGCGAGATTCGTCTCGGATGCATGGTGTCGTCATCGTCTACAAAAGCGATGTACTTCCCTTTGGCAGCGCGACAGCCTGCATTGCGGGTGGCCGCTATGCCACTGTGTGCCTTGCGAACATAGCGGACAAGGTCGGCATATCTGCGGATGACATCTTCCGTCGAATCAGTCGAGCCGTCATCAACAACCAGGATCTCAACCGGTCGGTACGCTTGCAAAAGGGCAGACTCAATACACCTCTGCAACAGCGCTGGCCGTTGATACGTTGTGATGATGATGGATATGAAAGGATTACTTGCCATGGCCCGTGCGGCGAGTTCCGCAAACTCCTGAATTTTGTCTACAGCGAAAGCGATTCCACAAAGCGCATAACACCGTCTCGAAATGCGACGCCGGTTAGATCGCTCTTATCCATTCCAGCTAGATGTTCGTGTGCCGCCCACAGGCGTCCTCGATCATTAAGCATCGCATAACAGTCGTCTATCGTATCGAAGCAGAGCGGATACTCACTCCCAAGGTACTCGCGCACAGCCGGGTGATTATTCACCACAACTGGGGTATGCCGAACAATGCATTCAACGATCGCATTGTTTGCCGATGTGTCGAAGAGATCCAGAAACACCAGGTTACGAGCAAGAAGGTAATCGTAGACATCGTCACACATCCGCTCCACGACGTCAACCCCTGGATACACCGGGCGGTCACGCCACGGAGACAACTCGTCCGTGTTGCGGTATGCCCGATCAATATGTGGCATCCGCTGCCGGAGATGCACTCGCGTTAACCAGTCAGGAGCCCGAAGCTGGTAGATTCCCTTGTAGTTACGCAGATACCAGCCCACTTGCGCAATCAGCGGTTTCGGATTGTCGCAGAACGCTTGCCATGTGAACTGAGAATCGGCTGGCACAGTTTCTGTCGGGAGCTTCAGTACCATGACAGGAACACTTAGACGCTCGCGCAGGTGGGCGGCAAGGTAGTCGCTCAAGGCTATTGCCCCGCGCAAGTGCTTCCTGCACTTGTGCCACCATGAACTCTCAAAGAGTGCTGTGAGTGTCTGCTTCTCATTGAACCAGGCGGGCATATTCTGCGGGTGGTGAAACACTGCAACAAAGGGCTCTTTCGAGGGAGCCTGTCGCCATCGTTCCTGAAACGTGCGTTCAATAGCGTCATCAAGCAAGACGCCTTTCTTCTGATCCTGGATGTCAGCCAGAGAAGATAGTGCGTAGGGCCAACCAGAGCGGTTCCCGGAGCCCATTTGCCGGATGCCTTGAGTGGGGAGTTTAATCCTGACAGGCCGATGAACAGGATGCGCTTTACGTAGCAGTAGTCTCATTATGCACTCCGCACGACTATCCGTCAGCCCTTGGAATGCTGACTCATGCTTCATCGTTACGGCTTCGAGTTATGAATGTCAATATCGAGAAAGGACAACTCACGCCCATTTCCTGCCTTCCCATACCATGACAGGAAGGGCATCGAATCAGTGCCGGGCACGTTCGCAGTCGCGTCATCCAGCATTTCGCACAAATTCCTGAGCCCCAGCACAGTCCTCCGCGTGGGGAAGCAATGGATATAGGCACGACCACTGCGGTCAACGGCGGCGCGGAAATCTCTACATGTGGCGATTGCTCCCTCCTGATTCAAGCCGAACGCAAGTATCCAGTGCAGGACGCGAAGCCAGGATTCCGGACTACTGTAGCCATTCGATCCATACCGACCAAACTCTGGCGAGATCATGTTGACGGGAATCCAAATCGCAACGTCTTCTCTCAGTCTATATTCTGCCCCAAGTGGAATGTTGCGGTAGAGAGACAGGACCGCAAAGTCGACATCCAGCGCATGGTTCTCGTCAAATCCAAACGCGTACTTCAACCACAGCCCAGTCTTCCGGTCACAGAGCACCACATCTTCGCATCGTGCGCCACACTCGACAAGGGCTGCGGCGGTTGTCCTTTGCGGGTCGGGGTCGTGGTGTCGTGCATACGCCGACCGCCCGTTCACAAACAGAAAACCCACAAGCAGCACAGCCACCGCAGAAGCCTCGACAGGCCTCCTCAGTTTGAAAGGAAGGACTGCTGCAACGTCCGCAATTGCAAGAAACAGAAGCACAGAGAGAGGGAACGCTGTGATCACGAACAGGTGCTGATAGGATGGGAGCCACCAGAGAAAGAACACCAAGTAGACGACCAACCACACCAAGAGGTAGGCGCGGATCGCAAGCAGGGACCTCCTGGCACAGATATGAACGGCATGCCATCCACCAAGCAGAATCAGCAACATGCCAACGACTGCCTCCTGGCGGGGAATCACATCTCGAGGAAGGGCAGCCATGCTCCATAGCTGGTTGCGCAAGAGAGTCTTCACGCCAGAGCGCCCACAATGCGAGAAGGTGCCCCAATCTGGGTTTGGATGGTACGTATACGCAAGACAGTACTTCACAAACCCATCCAGAGAGAGCACTCCGCCGTCGCTCCAACTGCAATACGCAGCAATGTAGGCCACTAGCACTGCGACACAGGACGCGGCAATCACGGTAAAGGCCACCCTGATTCCCCCTCGCCCCATCCTCAGCACAAGATACAACATTACAGGCAGGCAGATCAAAACGTTCATTTGATGTTGACAAACGCACAAAAGAATCAGGGCAGATATGAGGGCAACGTAGCCGCATGTGAACCGTGGCCTCTTCAACACAAGCGCAGCAGTAAGAAGCGCTAAACTCCCTGCCGCAGGCACATACAACGTGGCTACCGTTGTTACTTCCCAAAACCCACGACTCACAAGATAACAGAGAGTCGCGAGCATCGGAATCAGGACGGATCTCCTGGGCCGCCGCAGCATGGCAAACAGCGAAAGAATGCAGACAACGCCCCAAGCCGTATTGTGGATCTGCGCAGCACGTATCGTATCACAAGACCTCCACAGATCGGCCATTCCCAGCCATAACACTCTGACGGTCGGTATAAACAACAGATGATGAGGATGAAGGGCGAGCGGCTTATCTCTCACCTGCAAAGCATAGGAGAGCGAATCACCAGTTTGCTGATTCGATCGAAACGCCAGCAAAACAACACAAGCACAGACTGCGAGCACAATAGCTGCCGCCCCAAATTCGTGACGAGCAGCCCAAGTAGGCCCCTGAGCGGCTGGGGGCTGACGGTTATTGGCCTGCAAGTCCTTCTTATGGGTCCTTGCCGATTCAAGGCGATCACTGTGCATTTGAGAACTTCTCCTCCTGTCTTGCCACTATTCCTGCCGCGTTGATTGATGAATCTCTCAACGGCTTAATCAACCTGTCACTGATTCGTGCCTCATCATCCGAAAGCGGTTCGTCCTCCCTCACAAGGCTGTAATCTATCTCTGCAGGATATGGGACTTCGAGGGGCTTGAACGCAAGGAGGGATTCGTTGAAGAGCCAGAAGGCATACTTAGCCGCAGCTGACATCCGGGCTCGCCGTTCCTCCTTGAATTTCCCAAGCACTTCTAAAGGATCATCGATCCACTGGCTGAGCTGCTCCCGGGATGTCGGCTGGTAGACGATTGTCTCGGGTGTGAAGTTCCCGTTCGTGCAGGCGATCACAGGGATACCCAAATGGGTGAGCTCAAGAGAGAGCGTGCCGTCATATATCAGCCCGACATCCACGTGCTCTCGAGCGAACGCGTAGGTATCGAGGGGCTCACCGGAACCTATTAGTGTCAAATTCGGGATGCAGTCGAGGTCGGGTACCTTCTGGCGCATGATATCCTCCAGCTTGACTGAGCCTTTCAGCCGGGTCACCTCGGATGGGTGAAAGCGGATATACAGATGGTGGCTCGTGCCGCGGATCGCGTTGACGGTGAATTCGCACCAATCAACGACATTGTCGAACATGATGTTTCGTTCGGGTGTGTCACCGTCCCAGGCCACGTTAGGAAACATTCCGAATGTGACGGCACGATTGAGAGGTGCTGCCACATTCTCATGCATGGCCTTGTCAACCCTCCCTCCAAAGTATTCCTTCGTGTCCTGTGTCCGGTGGTTGATGCGCGCTTCCAACAGTGCCTGGCCTCGTTCCAGGATTTCCGCGGTCATGGGGGTGGTTGTGTCGAATTCCTTCCAGTCGTTGGTGCTTGCCAACACCGCGTCCTGACGGTCGATCAGCCGGATATGGCCAGCGGTGGTTCCCGGCACCTGCCACACCACGATGGGCACACCGGCGTCCCTTAGCATGCGATAGGCAGGGCCCCAGACCGAGTAGATGCCGTGGCTGGTGATATAGAGGTCTGGCTTGAGGCGCTCAACCACATATTTCCCGACGGCATGTGAAATTGCGCAGTTGCGTAGAGATTTCTCGTAGAAAGCGCGCGGTTCTCCCTGGGTGTCGATCACGCCTGTCTGATAGAACCGTTTAGTCGAACTCAGGGCATGGGGGATATCGTCGTCTAAAACGGTTGCGTCAGGCGGAACCTGTTTGACCATGGTAGAGTAGTCGATGCGATGCATATCTGGAGTCTTGTATGCCCACCATACCAGGCGCTTCCGCAGCGCATGCCGTGCCCTGATACACCAACGCGCTCGGTAAGGGGAATAACACTTCATCGCCTGAAACTGCACGCCGTCCCAATACTCCAGAACCCCGTCGTCAAAAAGAACGTGTACCGTGAGCCCCTTCATGGCGAGAATATGGGCTAGGTAGAGCTCAATGTCGGCCACCGGGCGTGACCAGGCCGAGTTGATTACGACGGTCCCGGCCACCTTCTCTCCTTCGATCCGCGAGTTCCGGAGGCGGCGGGCGATAAGAACCGCCTCATGAGCCGCCTCCACGACCCCCCCGGCGATGAAACGGGTTTCTCGGAAGATCGACCGGAATCGGCTCGGAGCATTCCGAATCTTGCGCAGAATCACGTTCATATCTGCCTCGTTCCTCTGACATTTAGTTTCTGCGCCACTATGCTCGCCTGTGCTGGGTTCTCGAACCTGACAAGGGCCCTCAACTGTGATCGGGATAGCGTTGGACGATGCGCATCGTCATCACCCAAGCATGAGAGAAACGCGGGGATTCCACTTCAGCTTGTATCGTAGATCCTGACTGCGCTTTCGGATGACTTTCGCCGGATTTCCTCCCACGACATCAAACGCCTCGACGTCAGAGGTTACGACACTTCCGGCAAGCGCGACCGACCCCTTCTTCATCCGCACACCCGGCATGATCATGCAATTGGCACAGAGCCACACGTAGTCCTCGACAACAACGTCCCCTCCTTTTGTCACAAAATCGGGCGAGTCGATGTCATGCCCTAGCGTGAGGATAGTTGTCCCATAGCTAACCGATACGTTGTCTCCAATGACAATCTTTCGCCGATTATCAAAACGGCATGAATTATTGATGACCGTATGGCATCCTATCGTTATGTTCGCAAGTCTGGAGACTCGAAAATCTGGGAGTATCGACGACTCGCTCCCGAGCACGTAGCCCATCACCTTGCGGTACCACAGCATTCTCAGTCTGCGACTGAGAAACCGCGAGACGAGATGGTTATTCACGTAGACCAGACAAGCGCGACGCGGCTTGCGGGATCGGTTCCACAATCCCATGATCTTTCTTAGGAGTTCAATACTCACTGTTCGCAACATTTCCGTCGTCTTCGCCTGTTGGTGACCATTCAGAACGGTGATGATCGAACAGTTCATTGCTTCACGCAAGCGCCCCCAAACAATTGCTTCTGGACTTCGGTCCAACGGATAACGCTGTGCATGGCCGGCATCAATGACGACAACACCGTTCACTTCACTACTCTGAGTGCGCGTATTGGCCAGTCGCCGACGGATTAGTTGAGCCTCGGAACAAGATTCAAGGATACCTTGAAGCACAAAGCGCAGCTCCTGTCACAATGATCTTACCCTAACTGGGTGCATTCTCCATTCTTTGGATGCGTAGCTTAACGATCATCGTTATGAGACCGGAAGCTGTACTTACTGTATTTCGGTTAACCCTTTGCATGCGGGCGATCAACCGATGAAGGCTTCACTCCATTTGCCAAGTATCCTATCCAATGATCCGAGTTCAACAGGACTGCAAGGAAGGTAAACAGTAGGCACTGGACCAGAAAGTTCAGCCACCAATGGGGCAACCCAACAATGCGAAGGAAGCGATGCACAAAATCATGCGCCCAGTAATTCAGTGCCAGAATCGGAATCGTACTGCATCCAATTAGGGTCAGCCAACGATTTGACGGGAGCAGTTTGGCAACTTCAAATAGAAGTAATGTGCCGCATAGGGAGGAGGCAAGGAATAGCCATGTTTGCCCAAGCTGAAGGGCTCCTACGAAGATGGATACGGGATTGATAATGGAGAGAGACACAGTCAGAATGGAAGCGGCAAGAATCGTATAGGCTGAAAATCGATGGCTTTTGTCAAAGTAGGAGAAGTGACTCAGTAGTGCCCCGCACTGAAAAAAGAATAGTCCTATGAATGCTACATCGAGATTCCATGGCCACCGGAAATTGCCTTGCCTCGCGATCACGAAACCGAAGAACAAGCTAAGCAGACTAAGCAGGAGTCGCATTCTTGCCGGAGTCCTGGTCAAGCAGACACCCAGCAAAGAGACGCACCAGAGGCAAGAGAGAAACCAAATCGGACTACAGTTGAACGTCAGATCCGTGGAACCTGCACAATAGAGCGTTCCAGCGATTCGCTTACCAAGGTTCCATAGGCTTGTGGTTTGACCCGTAAGTACGGATGGTACAATGAAAAGCCCCCCCCAAAACAGATAAGGGATCATCAACCTCTGCGTTCGACTTTCCAGACAACTGCGAAAGGAACTGGATGCTCGTGACCCCTCAAATGTGTATCCTGAAAGCACAAACAGAGCCGGTATATGAAATGAGTATATCCATTTCAACAAAAGGGGTGGGGCGCTCCAAACATGTCCAAGGACAACAAGGAGAATCCCTAGTGCGCGCGCATTATCGATGTACGCATTCCGTGATTTCATAAAACTTCCGACAAGAGACTCACAAGCCCTCCAACATTGGCACTCCAACCTGCATGTTGCTTAACCTTAGTGCGGTTTCTTTTTCCCATTATTGCCAATTGGTCCGGTTGCGATACCAAAGCTCCCATTATTGCCTTTGCTAGCAGCAAAGGAGAGCCTGAGGAAACCAACCATCCGTTGACTGCCTGCTCAACCCACTCCAGATTCCCGTAGTCGCGGGTTGCGACAACAGGAAGTCCACAGCCCATGGCCTCAAGCAGCGAGATGGATGAACCATCGCTCAGGGCGGAGCTAACATAGAGATCCGCCGATGCCAGCCAGGCAGGGAGGTCAAGGTTGGGGATTCTGCCGGGTGCTGCAACGACATCGCTTAGACCGTTCTTCTCGATCAAATCAATTATCGTGTCTTTCTGAGATCCGTCTCCTGCAAGCAATAGCCGTGCAGAAGGATGGGTGCGATGCACTTCGGTGAATGCGTCCACAAGAACGTTGATCGCATAGATCGGCTCCCACGAACGAAGTGATATCACGACCTCGGCCTGATCCCAGCCAGGCCAATTCCGATAAGGTGCCCGCCCAGCATCCGGGCTGAACTTCTCCGTGTCGATCCCCCACGGAAAAATGACGATGCGATTCTTGGCTAAATCAGTCAGACGACCAAATGCATCCGCAACCTGTTGGCAGTCTCCGAAACCCGCATCAGCCTGCGCCAAGATACGTCTGGCCTCCTCCTCTCCAGGAGCACCAAGTGCAGCATCGACCAATAGATCAGATCCCCAGGACATCGCAACAAACGGCTGGAAACCGGAATCTGACATCAGCCGTGTACAACTCTGAATGGGCCCGGCCAGAACAACGTCTGGCAGCAACTCCTCAAGCACCACTCTTAGCGCATCAAGACGCTGACGTTGATCCTCTTCATAACAATATGGCAATGTGTCGCCAATCCAACTGATTGGATGCACGCCAGCGGGAAACGGCCGACGCTCAAGAACTTCGCCCGTCAGCCGCAGGTAATGCGTTTCGATGCCCGCATCAGCAAATGCCTCAAGGAAGCGATGGTCATGGGAGGTATACGCTTGACTGAAATAGAGAAGCTTCATCCGACACTCTCCCAACGCAGATAATCACCGCGCTGCAGAGGTTTGCGAAGTGCGAGTCCGAGAATCCGGTCTAGGTCGCAAGGAGGAATAGCATCCAGGGGTGCGGGGCGCAACACGTCGAGATCCTTGCGAGTCAGAGAATGGCCAGCCTCCAAATCTCTGGCAGCCCTTATCGCTCTTCTTTGCACCACCACCGTTTCCCGCTCGTTGTCCTCAACCCTTTTTAGACCAGTTCCCAGAGCGTGTTCCAGCTCACTTGTTCGGTCAACCATCTCCCGCCAAGATTGGGGATTCATGGCAAACTTATGGTCAGGACCCACGCGCTCGTTGTCATCAGTAAAATGCTTTTCGATCACTCTTGCGCCCAACGCTACTGCACCCAGCACAGTGGCATGCCCCGGGGTATGATCGCTCAATCCCAGAATCATGCCTGGATACAATTCTGAATAGGTTTTGAGCACATTGAGCTGAATGTATCTGAAATTTTCCAATGAAGCCGTGTAGTTGGTGTTGCATTGCATCAATACCACATCCCCTGTCCCCTCCAGAATGGCATCGGTTGCCACCTGCACCGCCTGCAGGTCTGAAGCGCCCGTCGCCAATATGACCGGCTTCCCCTTCCCAGCCAAGTGGCGGATGATTTCTAACCAGGTAATGTCCCCCGAACCGATCTTATAGGCAGGCACATACGGATCAATCTCATCTGCGATTTCCAGAGAGTAGGGACTGGTGAAAAATGCGACTCCCGCCTGCTTGCACGTTTCTACCAGTGCCTCGGTCCATTCCATGCTGACAGATGCATCCTGATAGACCTCGAAAACCGATCTCTTCCACTTTTCCTGATGGGACATCCCGGTCTTGAGTTGCCGGAAGCCATGGTCACTGACGATCGTATCCGCCCTGAAATGCTGGAATTTGGCGGCATCCGCTCCCGCTTCGGATGCCTGCCGGATCAAATCCTTGGCGCGTTGCAGATCTCCGTCATGGTTGGCGGCGATATCGGCAATAAAGTACGTGGGATGTTCAAGACCTATCCTGGCCTCGTTTATCCTTATCTCAGAGTTAACCCGCATTTTCGCTTCTTCTTCTCTTCCCAAGCCGCATGACGGCCTTGCCCAATGAAGGTAGCCGGTATCCGAGCACCTCTTCCGCCCTGCTCACATCCAGCCCGCAACTATCCGCCCTTCTGACACCGAGTTGTTTCACGCTCCCAACACTTGCCCTGGTCAATAGTTTCCCACAGACCTGCGCAATCTCTTCGATCAAAGCCTGCTTTGAAAATACCTCATGATTAGCCACATTGAATAGCCCATGAGCATTTTTCTCTGTGAGATCAAGCAATGCCTCAGAGAATGATGCCGTGTCGATGCAGGACACAAATGAATCCTCAAACAATGTCATTGTTCGGTCGTTTTCAACTGCATCGAAAGCCCACTCGGCAAAAGTTGGCTTTCCGTGACCACGGAATCCAATGATGTTTGTGCGAAGCACTAAGCTTCTTTCCCCGCTTAGCGCAAATCCCTCGCCCGCAAACTTAGTGCGGGCATATTCATTAAGGAAAGAGACCGGTGCCTTCTCATCATGCAATTCCGGGCCGTCACCAGAGAAATAGTGATCTGTGGAAACTTGAACGAGTTGAGCATTATATCGTCGGCACTGCTCAGCCAGCACTCCAACGGCACGGGCGTTCAGTTTCCAGGCGGACAGCGGGTCGGAATCGCACAAGGCCACATCGACAATTGCCGCACAGTTTATCACTACATCCGGACGGACCTCGTTGAACGCCGCACTCAGCGCTGCATCATCGGTCAAATCAACGAGAACATCTGCGTCCGACAAATCGAGCCCAATGACATCATGACCGCGCGAGGCGCATTCGGACGTCAGCGCCTCTCCTAGCATTCCGTTACTACCTGTGATCAACATCTTCACGTATACAGCGCCCTATATAAAGCTTCGGCCGTCGCCCAGTCATCAGGAGTATCAATATCGACAACCCTCGTCCGGGAGAGAAGGAAGGGCTTTGTCCCCTCAGGCATAAGGCGCGGATTCTTCACAAACCGCTCCGCGTCGAGCCAATAGAACTGCCCCGCGTCGTGATAGGCCTCCGGTAAATCCTGAGAACGAGTCAGCTCGTGTTCCGGCCAGTTCATTTCAATGTCGCCCTGATCGTTGATCTTCAGGCTCCTCAGGATCGGATACGGAAATTCTACCACTGGCAGAACCGCGGGGGCGCTCTCGCCCTTCAGCAGTGCAAAAGCTTCTCGCAACATGTCGGCGCTGCAAAACGGAGCGGTGGGATACAGGCAACATAGATAGTTCCAGTCCATTCCGCATTCGCCAAACCATTTCAGGGCATGCGAAAGGACCTCTGCAGTGGTTGCCGTATCCGACGCGCAGGCGCCGGGCCGCACGAAAGGCACTTTTGCTCCGTACTCTTCTGCTACTGACGCGATCTCGGAGCTGTCTGTACTGACAACCACCTCATCGAACAGACCGCTGCCTAGCGCTACCTCAATCGAATACGCGATGATTGGCTTGCCCAGAAACTCCTCAATATTCTTCCGAGGTATCCGCTTGCTGCCGCCCCTTGCGGGGATGACACATAGAGTGCTATCAGCC
>JABGOW010000113.1:0-6261 GCA_018645275.1 Verrucomicrobiota bacterium | reverse complement strand
ATCATCTCTTCGTGAAGCTTTTCCCCAGGGCGGATACCCACCATCTTGATCTCGCAACTGGGCGCGACGGCTGTGGCAACATCGAGAATTCGGTAGGACGGAATCTTCGGAATGAAGATTTCGCCCCCAAGATGATGGCTCATCGCATACAATACAAGATCAGCGCCCTCGTCCAATGAAATATTGAAGCGGGTCATTCTGTCATCGGTAATTGGAAGGATCCCCTCACTCCGTCTATCCATAAAGAACGGAACAACAGAACCGCGCGACCCCATGACGTTCCCATAGCGAACTACGCTGAAACGAATATTGTGCTTCCCTGCAATATTGTTGGCCGCCACAAACAATTTGTCCGACACCAATTTTGTGGCTCCGTAGAGATTGATCGGCGCGCAGGCCTTATCGGTCGAAAGCGCAACTACACTCTTAACGTCACAGGCCAAGCAGGCTTCAATCACATTGTTTGCCCCATCAACATTGGTTTTGATGCACTCGCCAGGGTTATATTCCGCCGTATCCACCTGCTTGAGCGCGGCGGCATGCACGACATAGTCCACACCCGTCATTGCGCGCTTCAACCGCTCTGTGTCTCGTACATCGCCGATAAAGAAACGTAAGCGCTTTTGTTCGTCAGGGGTATAATCGCTCTTCATAACGAACTGCTTATATTCATCACGGCTGTAAATGACTATGGTTCCGACTTGGCTGTCGCGCAACATAATCATGGTAAGCTTTTGTCCCAGTGAACCTGTTCCGCCAGTAATGAGGACGCGCTTCCCGTCCAAGTAACTCAAATCTGTCATGTCATGTCTTCCCTTGTTCACGTTTCCCCGTCAGGTCAATCCAGGCGTTTGCATGCTTCCATTTCTGACTCAATATCAAAATAGCCGCATGCCTTCGTCGGGTCATAGCCCAGCTCATGAACTGTCTTGCTCGTGGAGATGATCAACGGAGCAGTAAGCCCGTCCATCACATCGAAAGCCTTGTGCTTCTCATTGGCCAACCCGATATACAGCGGATAGTCACCAGGACGAAGATTCGGATTTGGCAACCGAACGCGCGCAGTGCCTGTTTGCCCCTCTGACAATCCCTTTTCGGAAACGGCATGTCGCGTTGAAGTCGTAATCAATTCGCCGTTCCTTCCGGATCGCAGACCAATCATCACATATAGACAAGATATGTCTTTCATGATTTGAAAACTCAGGTCGATCAAAACGTCTTCTCCCTGCTCAAAGCTGGTTGTGGCCTCTTCTTCAATATTCAATACGCTCACTGATGAAATCCGCGCGCAACCGCTTCCCCGTCGCCGCGTGGCGTCACCTATACCTGAATCCTTTGTGATGACATCATCCCTCAAAGCTGTATGGTATTTCTCAACGACTGCCACACTTGGACCATCTACCTTAAGTTCGCCTGCTTGGAGCAGAACGGCTCTTGTGCACAAAGTGCGTATGGCATCCATATTGTGGCTGACGAATAGTACGGTTCGCCCACCGCTGGCGACATCCTGCATTTTACCGAGACACTTGGCCTGGAAGTCGGCGTCTCCAACCGCCAGCACCTCATCTACCACCAGAATCTCCGGCTCAAGATGGGCGGCGATGGCAAAGCCTAAGCGGACCCGCATGCCTGATGAATAGCGTTTGACTGGGGTATCAAGGAATTTGGAGATACCGGAGAAGTCGACAATCTCGTCAAACTTGGAGTCGATCTCCCGCTTTTTCATGCCCAGCACAGTGCCGTTCATATAGATGTTCTCGCGACCGGTTAGCTCGGGATGCATACCGGTGCCCACTTCCAACAAGGCTGCGATGCGACCGTGAATCTCGGCATATCCTGTTGTTGGCTCGGTAATGCGCGAGAGGATCTTGAGTAAGGTTGACTTGCCTGCTCCGTTGTGACCGATGAAGCCGACCACTTCGCCGCGCTTGATCTCGAAGCTGACGTCTTTCAGTGCCCAGAGGGTTTCTTCTTCCGTAGGCTCTCTCATCTGTTCGGAGAGCCATTGGAAGGGCGCCTTGGAGGCGTTTTTCAGTTTGCCGGTCAAGGTTGTGGCGTGCGGGATCTCCCGCCCGAGGCGGTACATCTTTCCCAGCCCCTCAACACGCATTGCGATGTCGTTGTCGCTCATAGTTCTTAGTGCTTGGTTCTTGGTTCTTGGTGAGAGCTAGTTCGTGGTTCTTAGTGCGTGGTTCTTAGTGCGTAGCGTGGAACGGATGAAAAGAACTAAGAACCAGGTACTACGAACCAAGAACTCCTGTTGTAGCGGCTTCGCCTCCTACAACAGGTCAACAATCGTGCGTTCTGTGCGACGAAACATGTAGGCGCCGGAGATGAGCATAGCGATAATCAGGATAATGGGGTAGACCATGAACAGCTCAGGGCCGTTGGCACCCCCTAGCAGCGCCCATCGGAATCCTTCGATCACCCAATAGAGCGGATTCATTTTCAGTAGCCACTCCCAGCCGTCTGGGAGTGCCTTTTCCAGATTGGCCGCGGTGTAGGCCACAGGAGTGACGTACATAAACACGCGCAGGCCATACTGCACAACCAGCCGTACGTCGCGGAATTTGACGGTTAGGCTGGCGGTCCAGAGGCCGACGGCCATGGTTGTGACCAGGGTTAGGAGCAGGTAGAGCGGGATAGCGAGTATCCGCAGGTTAGGATAGATCCCGTAACAAACCATCACGATCAGCAGAACCGCAAAGGTAACAGTAAAGTCAACCAGCCAAGCCAATGCATCAGCTAAAGGGATGATCATACGGGGAAAGTACACTTTGGAGATGACGGGCATCTGTGTAACCAGCGAGTTGCAGGCGAAGGTGCATGAGTTCTGGAAGAAAGTCCATGGGATGAGGGCACTGAAGGTGAGGAGAGGATAGGGGATTCCTCCGTCGTCCAGTTTGGCCATCTTTCCGAAGACGAAGGAAAAGATAACCATGTTCATTACAGGTTGCAGAATGATCCACAATGGCCCCAACGCCATTTGGCGGTATTTCGACTTAATGTTCTTCAGTATATTGAACCACAGCAGGTCTCGGTATTCCCATAGCTCCGCCAGTCCGAGGGCGCTGAACCCCTTCGTTGGCTGGATGCGGATCACCTGATGGGCCATCTGCTGGTGGATGGGTTGCTTCTTCGTCATCGTTTGACAGTACCCGCGGCCTGCCTCAGGACTTCTCGCCCTGAGTGATGTAGTGGTTGTGGAAGTAGTCCTGGTGGTAGTAGCTGGAACGGCCATAATAGCTGCTTGAGCGGAAGGAACAGGTCGGCCACAGAATCATCACTACTTTCGACAACCAGTTCTCGTGGTCTCTCAGCCATTCGACAACATGGGCTGTGAAGTCAGCATCCGTTGACGTATCGGCCGCCAGCTCAGCCGGTTGCAAGAATGGCACTTCTGCTCCAGGTCGCTTTGCCACTTCAGCTACCACCACATCTCGGCGAAGTTGACGGGCACCAGACCATGCTTCGCGCGAATGATGCGTTCCGGTGCCGTTGTGTCAGGGCCAGGGGTAAGCGGTTGTGTGCTTGCTGTCATTTGTTCTAAAGGGATCTGTTCAAGCACTACTTTCCACTCTCCAGCCTGGCCATCATATCCCCTGTTTCTGCGAGTTTCCACGTAACGCCCGCATCTGGGGACATCAGCAATGCCCGGCGACCGGCAGAATGCTTACGGGTCGTGCGAACGTCATTTCGAAGAAACCAGTAGGTCGACGAATAGTCGTAAGAAAGGAACAGATCCCCAGCGTGATCTATCGTGAGCCGGTGATAGTAGATGCTGTACTCGGAAAAAGGTGGAATTATGAGCGGCTCCGGATGCGACCAAGCTTCTCCCGGGTGCTTGGTGAGGTGGGCCAGGACGCCGCACAAGGCTGACGGAAAATGGACTGTGCCGGTTTGCCATAGACGAGACACCAAGTGCAGCGTGTCCGATCGGTCGCACACGAGGCCGATGTAAGTCTGCTCGAGATCCTTGCCGACCACTTCGGCCTCTGTCCACCCGCCGCCAGCCGTATTGGGCTTCAGCGACCGAGTATACGGGAAGGGCGCGTTGTGGGTGCCGAGCAGGACATGCAAATAGCCCCGGCTGTCCATCGTGATGGAAGGGGAGTTGTGGTGGTCATTGCGCGGCGGGCCATAGCCGAGCAGGACAGGCTGGCCAAGCTGTCCGGCCTGACGATCGTATGTGACGGCAAAAGTTGGCACGCCGGGCACGTTGGTCACACCGGCATCGGTGATCTCGGCCCAAACTATGTGGATCTGGGAACCGCGAGACACGATGGAAGCAGGAATGCCGGAATGGGCGGAAAGCCCTGTGCAGCGCTCGCTGATGAGGGTTGGATTAGGCCATGTGATGCCGTCTTCGGCCTTCTCCGGCGCGAACAACTCCAGTTTGTAGCGCCCCCCAACATTCGGGACCCTCTCAACGTAGCTGTAGCGGAGAAACGGCGGCGGACCAGAAGGATAGTTGTGCCCCGAGAATTGCTCGATGTCGAACGCCACGCCCCCGTTGACTTCGTGCGCGTCGAATGATAGTCCCCCGTCGCTCGAGTGCAAGAAATGCGGCATTCCGTCGACCGTGGCCACGAGATAGATGTCGTCATCCCCGTCAAATGCGACTTTGGACGTCCTCGAGACAGCCTTCTCTGGCTCCATACCGTGGATTGCATCACAGAGATGCGTTGCCGACCATGCACCATTCTGCAGTGTAAACAGGCTGTCCTCCGTCAAGATGTAGGGCCGATTTCGGCTATCGAAATACGGTTCGGCATCGGTCGGATAATCGGGCAAATAGCCGAAGAGTTGATTCTCACGGCGATAGGGTTTGAGAACGAGGGGGATGTCGAGGGGGTCTGCCGCGGGGGCCTTGCCGCGTTTGGCGATGACTGTTGAGTACGTGGTAAACCCGGACTCGCCCAGCGGCGTGGCTCGGACCCGACATTCCCATTTCTCGCCCTTCTGCGGGACGGTCAGCTTCAGGTCCACCGTAGTGGCTTCGTTGGGTTCCAGCGTCAGACGCTGAGCATCCAAGATTGGCTTCCATGCTTCCATATCGTCAACTTCAACGGCAAGTGCCACTTCAACCGTCTCCCCGGAGTTGTTATGGACTTGGAATGGGACGCTGTGCTGCTCGCCCGGTTGAGCGTATATCGTTCGATTGTAGGGAGTGAGCAGCCAGCGGTACTCCCTGAACGGGAACCAGGCATCCGGCTGGGTCGTCCAGTACGACAGGTCCTTGTACGGATCCCCCTCATGCCAGCGTGTGACGCCATCGATCTGGATTGTTCCTTCCTGTTCCGGCAACCGAAACTGCAGCGGCAGCGTGCCGGCCAATGCGCCGGGCTCAAAGCGCTGTGTGGCAGTGCCGTTGGTGGAGACAGGCAGCACGGCAAGCTGCCGATCGGCCGCATCGAGCAGCGTCACTTCCTTCGTGCTCGCCGGCAGACCCTTGACGTCGATGCTGAATGCCCTGGCGAGCGGCATGAAACAGATGTTGGCCGGCACGCCGGGGTTAGAGAAGATGATCGGCTCCTGATGCGACCAAGGACGGCGCCCGCGCGATGTCTCGATCAGGAACTTCGGGCAGTCTGTCCGGAATCCCCAGGTCGAGCAGTAACCGAACGGATCACCTGACACGGTAATGTTGATGCCGTAGACTCCTTTGTGTTCGACGGTGGTGAAGAAACGTACGGACTGCACGGACCCCTGCCGCTTTTTCGCCACGCCGTCATCCGGTATGGTCTGTTCGTCGATGACCTGGCGGTCGGGCCCAAAGAAAACGGCCTGCAGGTTCGCATGACAACTGCTGGCCTTGTTGCGATCCCGCTTGTAGATCTCAATCCACAGCGGACCGGGTTCGGCGAGCAGGTAGAGGCCGCCCACTCCCCCCATACCGAGTTCCATCGTGGGTTCTCCCGGCGGCGCAGCTTGCCGCAGCTCGGGCGCCGGCTGCGCGGAAGCTACGGCCGCAGTGATGCAGAGCGACAGGAGTATGGATGTGTTGCGGCGGGTCATTGGTCGGAGGTCGGAGGTCCCTCCGTCGCCCTTCGGGCTATGGAGGGCAAGCGGAGGGCAGAGGGCAGAGGTCGGGGGTTGGGGGTCAGGGTTGATGCGAGGACGGCTACCAGGGCCACGATGAGAACTCCAGAGGCGTTGGAGAGGACGTCGGCTTTCTGCAGAGACCGTCCGATGACAAAGAATTTCTGCGCAAGCTCGATGGCGAAGCCGTAGGCGAAAACGGCCGCGCCTGAAAAGACG
>JABGOW010000411.1 GCA_018645275.1 Verrucomicrobiota bacterium | reverse complement strand
CGGTGTCAATCAGACCGCTTGCGTCAGATATCTTGCCTAGATCTGACGTGACCGATTCGGAATGCTCATTGAGTTCCCGTCCGTATTCCTCGTTCTCTGTCTGGCTGTCATCCAGCTGCTCACTCTCGAGGTCAAAGACGTCGATCGTGGCGTCCTCGGCACCACTAATCGACTCTTCGACAGCATCGGCTCCCTCGGTTGTCCCCCCGAAGTCAAGACTCTCAAGCGTTTCTCTAACTGTCTGTACATCCTCCTTGATCTTATCGAGATCCCCGATCTTTTCGTCCATATCAGCGGAGGAGCGTTCCACGGTATCTGCAATATCTCCTTGGCTTCTCGTGTCTTTCCTGAGTGCTCTCATCATGTCCTCCTGTCTGTCGGGTTGTTCTGTCCGCAGCGGCATCTTGTGATCAATGATTCAAGGATCGACACGCACTGTCGCGTATCCGGCTCTGTTGTGTTTTTGTAACGCTCGTGCAATGCCGTGCAGAGCTTCTCCAGCGGCCCCTCGCATAGGCTCAGTTCCTCCGGTGTCGGGAGAAGCATCCTGACATCTCTACGAATGAAGACGCGCTCGGCCCGAATCAAGTCATGCCTGAGCTGTGTGGCAGCATCACGAATTTGCGTCAATGTGCGTCCGCGCGCAACTGACTCCGGGAGGGCAATAGTCTCCGCCATGCGTGCCGTCAGGCTAACCACCTTGGCCGCTATCCGCAGTCGGTGATCATCAAAGGCATCGATAGCCGTGCGAAACTGGTCCATGGCATCCTCAATACGGGCGCGCGTGGCCTCTGCAAACCACTCCTCACGTTGGATGATCTCCGCAAGTTCGGCTTCACTGGGTGGGGACAGGTTCATAGCACCTCATGGATGTTGATGGTCTTGATCAATCTAGGGGCGTAATAGCCCTTGGTGAACAGGTAGGCTTCACCCGTCCTCAGCCGGGCGATGTTGTCGTATTCGTCCTGGCCGAATAGCATAGCCCCGCCAATTGCTTCTCGATCCGCATTCGCAACCAACTGGAATGCGAGTTTTGTGCCGGTCAAGTTGATGACCTCAGGCGCCAGCGCAGAAGGCGTCTGGTCACTGATTACGACTCCGACTCCGAGGGCCCGCAGTTCAGCAAGCATCTGGCATAGCGTCTCAACAACGTAGGCCTTCGGGTCTGGATTGTCCTCCGATGGCGCCGCACCACTGCTACGCCCGAGGATTCGATGCGCCTCGGATATGAACACCACAAGACGAGGTACAGTTTTGGCCGGCGGCATGGACCGAAGCGCGGCCCGAAGCTGAGTGAGGAGGCTGAGCGTGAACAGGCACGAGCAATAGGAGTCGTCGAACCACTCTAACTCGATGGCCGTGTACGAATGAAAGATATCATCAATGGCTGGCAGGCTTCTTGAGCACCGGAAGACGGGCCCTATCGCCCCTCGTGTAAGCCGGCCTAGTCGCGTCTCCAGGGCGGCTTCAAGGTCTGAACTGGTACTGCTGGAGTACTGTTTTCTACGTACAGCTGCCCTTGCTGCCCGCATCAAGTCTTCAATAGAGGGCGACCGGTCGAGTGACTTGGCCGAATCGTAGGTATCTTCTAGCGCTTCGATGAGGATGGAGCTGAGGGGGCCACCCATCGGCATTGCGGCTTCGAAGCACTTGCTCAAAGAGTCGATCTTCCCAGCCACAGACATCCCCGGACCTACTTCCAGCAAGGAGTGCCGGAGCGGCGATAGCATCTCGTTGCCCGGGGTGTAGATGTGCATCCCCCTCGCCAGGCGTCGGACCGCAGGATCTTTGTGGTTGCAGTGACGTTTAAGTGCGCGCATTTCTGTTTTGGCGCATTCAATCATCAGGAGCGGCACCCCGCGCCCACAGAGCTGAGTGGCAAGGTGAATTTCGGACGTAGTCTTGCCCTTTCCGGGCAGGCCCGTGAGAAACGCACTGAGCACCATATCTTCATTTCCGATTCCTCGGGACGTACGTTGCAGGTGGCGCGTCGACCGAAGATCGTGCCCCAGGATGATCAACTCCTTATCGTCGACATGAGGCGGGTCCGTATTGCACCGCATGCACAGGGGTGATCCAGAGCCTGCAACAGGCAGACGGAATGCACCAAGCATCTCCTGCACGGAGGCGGAGTACAGCAGGTCTACCAGTGGATCATTACCGAGAATGCCGCATTGCACATTGAGTGCTGATATTTTCCGGCGCTTGATGGTCTTGAGCGCCTTAACGCCTGCTCGAATACGATGAATGTCCTCCTTCCGCGCATGTACGCGGACGTCGTAGCTTCCGTCCTGAAATGCATTTTCCGCAAGCGTCGACCCGATGAGACGGGCCGTTGCCGTTGTTTTCGCCATAGCGATCATGTGGAACGCCAGATACGGCTGGCGAAAGGTCTCCTGTAACAATTGCTGGATGCGGCGCACGTCCTGTGCAGCGCCATCAGGCCTGTGCAGAGGTGTCAGAATGAGTCGGTCTTGGCTCGTTCGCACGTCATCCGCGAGAGGATCTTCATCGGTAGTCATCACATCGCGGCTGCTCCACGCTCGCGGGCGGTGAATGCTCTGAAGACGCTCCAGATACCGTGAGTGAGATTCACGAGGTGGAGCAATGTTTGTCGGCTCAATGCAGATGTCGAGAAGGGCCTGCTCATCGACTCCGTCCAGAACACGGTCGAGGGAAAGGTATTCGTTCTGCTCGTTCGGCTGGAATGGGATGCACGTGAAGTATTTGTCAGGAACGTCGACGTTGAACTCTGGGGATGTCAATGGGGTGGCCGCCGCGTGCGAGCGTGTTATGTGGCAGCAGGCGGTAAGTTTTGAAGAAATTGAAGGGGCGCTGACGGGACGCAGAGGGAAAAACCGGGAAACGGGTCCATCTATCAGTAGCTTGGCGAGAGTTTCGGTCAACTTCTTCGAACGTCCGCGCACCCCTACGAGTACCCTAAGGCGAGTCTGAGGCCCCAAGGCTCTTGGGTTCGGGTTGAGTATGAACCGTATGCAGACGGTGACCGAATGGGGCGGCAGGTCGCCGATGAAGCGCACAAGGTGCTGCATGGCTTCCCACATGGCGGATCTGGGGTTCTTAGTCAGATTTCGGAACGGCGAATAATCAGGATCAGGCACCTCGCCGAGCTCAAAGAAGATCGGGGTGTTACCCATGTTTCACCCCCTTGGGTGCATATGCTTCCATGAATGCTGCTTTCTCTTCTTCGGTAACAGTCACGCCTGTCTGCCTTGCAAGCGCATCCGCGAAATCCCCACAGATGGGGCATTCAGGATCACGCTTGAAGTCGACGCCGTACCAGCGAAGAATCCTCATTCCGTCGATGCCGAAACCGAGGGGGTCAAGGTTTTCGTACTGAGTACCCTCCTCACGCCGGTTAAGGTAGAGATACCAGTTTGCCTCAAGATCCTCATCGAGAGATCGGAGAGTGGTAGGCACATCGCGGAGCAACTCCTGAAGGACTAGCTTTGCCGTCATGTGGGAAATCGGATCAATGTCGATCGATAGCCCTGGCTCAATCGGTACGGGACGGTCCGAGTAAGCAATCGCCTCCGCTGCGCCATCGGGGAATGCCGTGTCTCCACCCTTCAGCATCTTGGTGAAGCAACCGTAGCAAGCTGATTTCCCTGGACGGACTCGCAATACTTGCCCTCCGTGTGCCCGCTGGAATGCTCCACTAATAATGAGCGGCTTGCCCTCCTCAAGGCACGCTCGATTGAAGAGCGATTTCCCTTTGCGCTCATCAGCCGTGTCCACACATAGAGAAGCACGAGCTACGAGGGCTCGCACGTATTCAATATTTCGCTCGGATGCTTTCTCCTCAACTGTCTCTACCTCTGCATAGGGATTCTTCTCATGAATAAGGGCTGCCATGAATCTGGTCTTGAATCGCCCAATATGAGAGAGACCGGCTTCGTGACGAATCACGTTAGCGACATCCAGCCGGTCATCATCCATGAGGATGAACTGGCAGACTCCTGACTGCGCCAGCAGTCGGGCAACAGTGGATCCCACGGATCCCAGCCCCTTCAGTAAGACGATCTTGCCGGCCAACACACCCGTCTCAAGCAGCCCTCGTGCGCGGGAGAACAGTTCGCTCCTCACGGGAACAACACGCATATCGGCCTCGTTCTCTGGTGCCTGCCCCCCGATCCACGCGCGGGCAATGTATTCATTTCCATTGACAGAGACTATTGACTGCTGGCCGTGTCGTGATGTCTCTGAGCCAGTTTTGATTGGTGCTAGCTCCACTATGATCTGGCTGTCTGCGAAGCTGACGTGCGGGCAAGCACGGTCGTCGTTTCGTATTCTAATGACTCCCGACACCAAGTGTCCGCTTGCGCTTCCCACCGGCAAAGCACTGAAGACGGAATCATCCCGGACTGAAAAGTCGACCTCTACTACGCCTTCAAGTACTGCCTTCTTTATGTCCTGCCCATCAACGACGACTATTCTCCCATCCTCGCTCCCTTTCCTCGTCGTTT
>JABGOW010000348.1 GCA_018645275.1 Verrucomicrobiota bacterium | reverse complement strand
GCGCGTGTTCGAGTACGGTGCCGAAGAGGTCCACATGCGCCCGGCCTGTCCTCCGTTGGTCTACGGCTGCAAGTACCTCAACTTCTCACGCTCACGCTCCGAGCTGGACCTGGCCACCCGTACCGCAATCAAGGAACTTGAAGGCGATGAGAACAAGAACCTGGCAGCCTACGCCGACCCCAGCACCCCGGAGTACGCAGCCATGATCGAGAACATCCGCAAACGGCTGCACCTCACCACCCTGAAATTCCAGAAGCTCCCCGACCTCGTAGACGCCATCGGCCTCCCAAAAGAGAAGCTCTGCACCTACTGCTGGGACGGCTGCGAAGGCGGGTGCGGGTCGAAATAGAAGGGGTCTTCGCTACTTTGAATGGGTAACCGCGCCCTGTCGGAGAAGACTAGTGCCCTGAAACGGCTGGATATGCTAGCCCAGGGCAACGCCCTAGGCTGGTATACACATCTTGGGGATATGCTTACGTCCCCACCGGGCTTGCCCCGGCGGTGCGATGATTCGCTGTTATCGAGACGGTATCGACAAGAAGTACTGAGCCCGAATAGGAGCGAGAACAGAGTGTAGCTCCCTTATCGCTGAATTCGGCCTCACAGTAAACCGCACTCGCACTCGCATCCGCTCGCGCGACTCGCTACGATATGCATCATGCCAATCGTTCAGACCAACACCGGCAACGAATCGAGTTCCAAGAGGCAGATCGAGATCGACGCTTCATTCGTAACACGTTTTGAAGAACAGGTGTCGCACCATCAGCACCGCTTGGCTGTTCAGGACGGCAAACGCGTACTGAACTACGCAGAGCTGAACCAGTCTGCAAACCAGATAGCCTTTGCCATTCTGGACAGGATAGGCACAGGCAATCGACCGGTTGCTACGCTGCTTCCACTGGGGGCCCCATTCATCTGCGCAACTTGGGGAATATGGAAAGCAGGCAAAATAGCTGCGCCCGGGGCGCCATCACAACCAGAGCCTGTGATCGTCCGCATCCTGAACGATGTCGGGCCAGGGCTCCTGCTGTGTGACTCGAGTACACTTGCTCTGGCCATGAGGCTGATCCCACAGGGCACGAAACTCGTCAACGTTGACGAGATCGAGAGCACACAGGATATGCCAAACCCGAATCAGCCGGTTGCACCCGACGACTTGGCCATGATCGTCTACACGTCAGGCTCATCCGGCCTCCCCCGCGGGGTGGTACATGATCATCGCACGTACCTGCAATCCGTCCGCTGCCTGACGGAACGGTTGAACATCCAACCGGAAGACCGCCTCTCTATGCTACATCCGCCCGGGTCGGTCTCTGCACAGGGAAGCATCCTCTGCGCTTTGCTCTCCGGCGCATCGGTACACCCTTACGATGTTGCGCAGAATGGACTGATCCACCTGGGTCAATGGCTTCGCGAAGCACGCATCACGTTTCTCCGATGCATACCCACTTTGTTCAGGAGTCTGACCAAGACACTGCCACACGACATGCTATTTCCCGACATTCGAATCTGCTGGCTAGGGGGTGAGTCGGTCACTGCACAAGATGTGGACCTCTGGCGAAAGCACTTCCCCGTAACGTCAACATTCATCAACAACATCGGCACAACCGAGACCCTCAGTTTCGCGCAGTACGCCCTTCGGGGAGACTCATCGTTCGAAGGGGACCAAGTCCCCATAGGCTATGAGCACAAAGACAAGGTCGTAACCGTGCGAAACCACAACGGAATCCCGGTCCCCGATGGCGCGATCGGAGAGATAGCGGTGGAAAGTCGCTTTCTGGCAAGGGGCTACTGGAACCGCCCCGAACTGACACACAGTCAGTTCCAACAGAGCGCTGCAGGGGGGGATTGCCGGATATACTTCACCGGCGACTTTGGAAAGCGGCGCAACGACGGGTGTCTGGTCTACGCAGGTCGCAGGGACGATCAAGTCAAGATCCGCGGCTTCCGCGTGCAGATGGCTGGCGTAGAATCGGTCATAAGAAAGATGCCGATGGTTGACAATGTAGGCGTGGTTCTCCGTAACGATCATAATGGCGACGACTGCCTCGTGGCCTATCTGGTGGAGCAGAAAGAGGGATCTCTTCAGCCGAGCATCCTGCGCAATCAACTGCGAAAACAGTTGCCGGAGTACATGGTCCCCTCACAGTTTGTTGTCGTTGATTCTCTGCCGCTGACGGCCACGGGAAAGATCGACCGCCGGGCGCTTCCAGACCTACCAGGAACGCCCGCCAAAACATGCTCCGTGAATTTCCAGACTGACGACATAGAGCATCGAGTGGCAGCGATTTGGAAGAACACACTGAATATCTCACACGTTCGCGGGGACGACAGTTTCTTTGATCTGGGAGGCGACTCTCTGCATGCCATGCAGCTTCTTGCCGACATTAGTCATGAATTCGACAATCAGTTGCCTGTAAGCGCATTGCTCAATGCGCCTACCATCACGGCCATGACACGCCTCATCCGAACGAATGCCGCATGGGGCTCTTTTTCCCCGCTGGTCGTTCTTCAAGAAGGAGGGCCGGCCGCTCCCCTCTTTCTTGTTCCTCCTGCAGCCAGCTCTGTGTTGGGATTCCGGGCACTGGTCGAGCAGCTCGGGACAGATCGCCCAAGGCGGCCCAGCCTGAGACACATGACGAGAAGGCTCTACTACAGGACCATGAAGCTTGCCGCAAAGGGCTACAGACGAATACGCCCGCGTCCAAATGAACACGCCGGGCGCCCAATAGAAGCCACCCGTAGCGGGCCCCCGTCAGGGCTAAAGCAAGCCACCCGGAATATCGACATCAGAAGAGCCCATGGCCAAGCGCGAGGGCACTACATCCCGCACCACTATCCGGGGCGGATCACTTACTTCAAGACCGCGTCCTGCAACGGCATGCGTGACAAGTGGCTAAAAGGCTGGTCTCGGCTCTGCGATGAAATTGTCTTTGTGGACATCTCCGGTGAACATATAACCGCCCTTGAAAACGATCATGTCCCCAAGCTGGCCTCCGCGCTGCGGCAGTGTCTCAGGGGCTCATGACTTGGCATGGTCTTTTCCTTTGTCTCGTGCTCACGCAGCCGGGAAGGCCAAGAGAGAAGACCATGAGGGTTTCTCGCTTTGGTGTTTCTGGCTCAAGTCTCGAAAGGGAACAACACAAGAGGCACCCCCCATGTCCCGCCTCGACACTCTTCGCAGGTTCCTATAGCATCGCGGTATTCTTAGCCATTAATCAGGAGCAACACCGTTGACAGAACATCAGGATCCCTGTCCATTTGCCGTTATCATCCCCGTCTACAATGAAGCGGAGGCCGTCGGCGAGGTCATTCAAGGCGTGCTGGACGCAACCGCCGGCATTCCCTGTGAGATCATCGCCGTGGATGACGGATCTACAGATGGCTCCAGTGACGTCATTGAACGTTTTTCCGACCGCATTACCATTATCAAGCATCTGTCGAATCACGGCTATGGAGCCTCTCTCAAAACGGGAATCCGCGGCACACGTGCCCTGAATGTGATCTTCCTCGATAGCGACGGACAGCACGATCCCGCAAATCTCCCCCCCCTGATCGAAGCCCTGAAGACGCACGAGATGGTATTCGGCGAACGCGCCAAGAATGCGGGTGTACCGCTGATCAGGCGCCCCGGAAAATGGATTCTGCATCGCGTCTGCAATTTCCTCGCCGTCCGCAAGATCCCGGACATCAACTGCGGACTGCGCGGGGGTCGCCGGCGAATCTACATGCAGATGCTTGATCTGTTGCCAGACGGCTTCTCGTTCTCAACTACTTCGCTCATGTTCGGGATGCGCAGCCGCTACTCAACGGTTTTCGTACCTGTCATTGTGCATCCCCGAAAAGGGTCCAGCACCGTGCGAATTGTCTACGACGGCATGAAAACGCTTCTTCTGGCTCTACGCCTCATGATGCTCTTTGATCCCATGCGAGCCTTTGGCTATCCGGCTATATCGCTGATGGCCATCGGTATCCTTTATCAGATCTATATCTTCGCAAAATGGGGCGCTCACATTGAAGGCGGCGCCATACTGACGCTTCTGGCGGGTATCATCATCTTCCATTTTGGTCTACTCGGAGATCAGATTGCTTCTTTGCGCAAGGAAATGAGTTCCCAGACGAGCTTGTTCTGGGAAGATCACGAACGACAGGACAACTCCTCGTAGGGGTTCAACGCACCCACGTGCCAACACGGGACTCCGCACGTATGCCACGACTGCTCATTATCTGCCACGGTTACCCCCCCTACTACGGCGGAGCCGAGCGAGCTGCCGCTGCAATCGCCGAGCAGGCTGCCCGCTCGGGGCACGACTCGGTACATGTACTGACCTCAGACATTGGCGGCAGACTCCCGGCGCAGGAAGAACGCAACCAGGTTACCATCCACCGCGTCCATTCACCAAAGAAAGAGTGGACCCGCCATTCCATCGGAGAGTTGCTCGCGTTCTACCTGATCGCACGCCGCAGACTGAAGGCCCTCCACGCCCAAATCCAACCCGATGCC